>NZ_JABEPH010000359.1:0-6032 GCF_013004495.1 Rhizobium sp. SEMIA 4085 | reverse complement strand
CGTCCTGGGCCCTCCCCGCGTCGTGAACGCCCCGCGCCCGACGGCTTGGGAACCGCGCCGTGCTCTTGCCAATACCAAAACTGTGGCGAAGGGCGAGAGGGTGCTGATTCGGATTTTGAGAGCGGCCATAGCGGCATCGATGCCGGCTGACGGCGATTTGAGCAATCGAAGAAAGCCATGCCCGCCGAAAATACATTCTGCCTATTCGTTGACCAGAAGGCGGCGGAATCACGTAATTTCCTGTCAGAGACTTGCGTCGAATGCATAGGTGGAATGAAATCTTGTCTCTGTTAGTTCTTCGCGGCGCAACATATATTCTGGTCATCAAACGCAAGCCAGCGCTGATGGGCAGCAGCTGGCAGATGGCAAGCCCTCGGAAAGGGGATTAAAATGAACTTCACACGCTCGTTCAACAACTGGCGCAAGTACCGTCAGACGGTTACCGAACTTGGCCGCATGACCAACCGCGAATTGCACGACCTCGGCATCGACCGTTCGGACATCCATCGCGTTGCTCGCGAGGCCTCTGGCCGCTAATTCAAGGCGATCAGCGTCCTCCCAAGCTGATCTCCTCCTTCAAAACGCCCGGTGCCTTCGGCAACGGGCGTTTTCGTTTGTTCAACTTGCACCTTCGCATTAGTTGCAGCGGAAAGCGCCTTTTTTCTTCTCCGCTCAAAAAATGGCTTCTGCGTATTTATCGTGCATCACATTGCACAAATGCATAGCAGATGCCTTTTCTTTGCACTGCACAATATGACCGGGAACCACTATATGAATGTCAACCGCAGAGACGGCGATGGCGCCGCCCGCGAGGCAACGTTCTAAGGAAGATGACGATGAACCCGATCCGCATTGCTAAGAGCTGGATTAGCTACCGCCGCACGCTCAATGAGCTGGGCAACCTTTCGAACCAGACGCTCTCCGACATCGGCATCAGCCGCTACGAGATCCGTAACATCGCATCCCGCTCGTTCCGCTAATCGCGGCAGGCGTGATACACCAAAAACGGCGCCGATTTGGCGCCGTTTTCGTTTTAAGGTTCTGTCGGCTCCAGGCGCAGTGTGCCAGCCAAACGAACAGCCTCGATTTCTTTCTTGGTGGAACGTTCGTGGGCCTGGTGGGAAATTCTAGATCGGCTAACTCTCCCACCACCTAAGTACCCGCATCGCCCGGAGGGTCACCCATCGCGAGGGCTCGCCCTGCCCGTCGTCGACCTCGAACCACACCCGCCCCGCCAGGCTCCAGTCGAGCGGCCAGGTGCCGTTCTCCAGGCGTCTGGAACGGACGTGGCCGATAGCCTCGCCAAGTCGCGGGTCGCGATCGCCGCCGGTCAACATCGCAGAGAAGCGGAAATAGTCGAGCGCACGCAAGACGTCGTAGCGCCAACGGTTCGGATGCAGGAAGCGCAGAAACCGCTCGTCTGCCGGCTCACCCGTGCCGAGACGGCGGAAGAGGTTGCGCTCCAGGAGATACTCCTCGCCAGACCTACGGGCCTCTTGAGATTGACGCGTACCCCCCGTGGCTCTCTCGTACTCCAGGAGCCCTTCCAGCACGTTGATCGTGCTGGCGAATGAGGAGCGGACCGAGCCGTTGAGCCTCTCACAGTTCCAGCCGCCGTCATCGAGACGCTCGCCTACCAGCCTGTCGACAATGGACGAGACGTCAACCCCAAAATAGGCACCATCGGCAACGGTCCGGCCGTTGATGCACTCCTCGACTTCGCCCTCCCAGTAGGGCTGGCCGCCCTCATCCCAACGTGCGTTAGCGCCGATCAGTTCGACAGTTCGTTTGGCCCGATCCGACGAGGGATTGAGACCAAACTCCCGCAGCTGCGACAACGAAAAGGTCGTGGCCGTCCACGGCTGACCGTGCTCCTTCCACTCGCGAGGATCAAAATCGGCTGGGACGAAGGAGCCGCCCGCCCATTGCCCGTCCTCGTCCTGGTAGGATAAAAGCCTGGCGCCCCAGCCCTCGCTCTCCACCTTCGTCCGCTCCGCCGCCCACTCCGGCTCCGGGACGTCAATCAGGTCGCGCATCACCTGCCATCGGATCGATGGGTCGGAGTGGAGAAGCCAGTCGATCACCGAGCCAGAGTGAATCATGTCGGGCGTGCCTATCAGCAGATCGAAGCCGATAGCTCGCTTATAATCCACTTCTGCTGGCCTGCGCCAGCCCGGTGCAGACACGAGAATCCGGGCTAGCCATCCACAGCTCTTGGTCGATGACTAGTTCGTCTCGTCGCCCTTGATGACCCTCCAGTTGGGACGGCCGAGATTGAAGGGCCAGGCATGGACGTCGCGGTCGTTGAAGTAGACGACTTCTTCCAGTTTCGGAAAATCGCTGTGCTTCAACGTCACGGTGTCGATCCACGGCCGCATGTAGGCGTCTCTTCCTTCATAGCCCAGCTCGGCTACCCAGATGGGCTTGCCGTATCCCGAGACTCGACGGTAGCCGTCAGTCAGCGCCTGGCGGAAGTCACGCGGACCGCCATAAGCCAGGGTGTCGTAGGGCTCCAGGCCGAAGACGGAGAGGCCAACGAGATCGACATAATCGTCACCCGGATAGTAGGCATCGAGTCCGTCCAGTCCCTTCGGCGACCACATCACTTCCACCCCAGGTGCCTCGGCACGCACGATATCCATCATCCGCCGGTATGCGGTGACGTAGTCGCGCGGGTTCCAGCCAGCCCAGGAGAACCGGCTGTTCTGATCTTCCATTTCCTGCCCCCAGCGGACGATGACCGGGCTCTTGAGCTTTGTGATCATCTGGGCGATCGCACGCATGTTGACATCGTAATCGCCGCGCAGGACCTTCTGGCGCAGCTCATCGGAGGTCAGCCGCCAGTCGACATCCCATGACCAGGGTTCGACGGAAATCAGCAGGTTGCGTCCCCTCGCCTGCGCATAGGCGTCTGCCGCCTTCAGCGTTTCGAGATCGACGTCTTCCCACGGCAGGAACAGGTGTTCGGTCGCGACACCTTGCTGCGACGTGAAATCGCCGTGCGGGTCATAGGCGCCGAACTTGATGCCGTCCGCATGTAGAACGGGGCGCTTGTCAACGATTGCCTGGCTCAAGGGTGCTGGAACTCCAGCTGCTTCCTGCGCCAGGCTCGGCGTTGCGGGATGAGTTGCGACCGACAGCAGCAGCGCGATTGCGGTGGCCGAGACTATTCTTTCCCTTAGCTTCTTCATGACGTTCTCCTCTTACCTCCGAGCCATCAGCTTCTGCCTGTAGGCATCCGCATTGGCGCTGACGGTGTCCGCCGGCACGAGCTTCAGATATTCATCGCCGGCGCGCGCTGAGGCGTGGCGGAAGATGTACCAGTTACCGTCGGGCTGGCGCTTCTGATAGATCACCCTGCCGATCTTGCGGTGACCGAAGCAGGTGCTGACGCGGGCCGGGCCCTCTTCGTTCGTCCAGGTGGCGCGCATGCACATCTGTCCGAGATCGTCGACGGCCCACCGGCCCTCGGCCACCCATTGCTTTCCGCCGTCGTTCGTCCAGGCGACGAAGCGGCGCCCTTCGTCCATGAAGCGGCCGCCGCCGGCGCCCCAGGTCCAGGTCTTGTCGCGATAGAGCTGGTAGAGTTCGTAGGCGCTGAGCGGCATCGGCGCTTTCTTCGCTTCGGCTCCCGCCGCCGCGCCCGGCAAGCAAAGTACCAGGCTAAGGACGGCAGCCGCCGCGCCATATGTTCTTGTTCCTATTTTCATTGCACCCTCCTTCAACCGAAGCGCACCCGCCGACATGGCTTTGACTCTACGCGCTCGGCTCCACTCTCGTTGATCCTGCGGCAGCCTGCTGCCGGAACCCATTCCACTTGAAGCGGAATTTGACGATCCGCGTCTTGCCGCCGCCGAGACCGGCGCCTGCGACTGCGAATTTTGCTTCCGTGAAACTGACGATGTCCTGGCCATGCGACAGCGCTTCGAGACTGCTCAGGCCGTGCAGGCGGATTTCGCCGCTGCCGGCGACAAGAAGCGTCAGCGCGCTGGCCGCCACGAGCCTTAGATCGCGTGAGCGGGGCATAAGCGGCAAGCCGTTCTCGCGTGCGTGATGCGCAACGATCAGCATGGTCAGCGCGGCATAGATCACGGCGTTGATGCCGGCGAAGATATAAAAGCCGCGGGCAGCGCCTTCGGCAGGTGCCAGCACCATCGCGGCAAGGGAAATACCCGCCAGCAGCACATAGGGAAGCAGAACGAGCGCCGGCAGCGTCCTCTGCGCTTGCGTGCCCTTCGGCGTGATGCGGAAATCGACGAAGGAGCCGGAGACGTGATCGCGCAGAGCAGCCAGGGTTCCGGCAAGCGACCACGGCCAGCGTAGGAGAACGAAGGCAATGCCTTCCCAGCCGAAAAGCTTGGCGTCATATGGCCGGAAAGTCGCACTGCGCCTCCAGAAGAGAGCAAGCGCAACCAGCACCAGAGACAGCGGCGAGAAATGCAGCAGGAAGTCCGGATAGGTGACGCCGACGAAGACGTGACCTGTCAGCAGGGCCAGGACCGGCAAGGCGAACATCAGCGCCATGAACGCCGAAAACAGCGGATACCAGACCTGCGAAAACAGGAACTGGAACTTCAGCTTCAGCGGCAGCTTCGGCACGTAAGTGCGCGAATATTGCAGCAGGATCGTCACCAGGCTCCGCGACCACTGGAATTCCTGGACGACGAGATCGGCAAACGTCGCCGGGCCGTCGCCATGGGCGATCGCATCGAGCGCATGCACGCCGCGCCATCCGCCGGCATTCATCATCAGCGTCGTCGAGTGATCTTCGGCAAGTTCCGGCCCGAGGCCGCCGATCTGACGCAACGCTGCGGTGCGCACGGCATAATGCGAGCCAATGCAGAGCGGGGCCCAGCCGTCATTGTAACCCGCCTGAAGCGAACCATGGAGGCTTGCCTCGGCGTAAAGCCTGCCTCTTGCGGCCCAACTGTCGGCGGCATTCGCATCGCAGATGCTGGGAGCCGAGACATAGCCGACGCGCGGATCGGCGAAGGGCTTCATGACTTCCTGCAGATAGGTCGGCTCCGGTACATGGTCGGCATCGAACTGCGCCACGAAATCATAGCGGTCATAACCGTAGCGATCATAAAAATAAGCGAGGTTGCCTTCCTTGCAGCGCGTCCGGCGCGGCCACTCAGTCCCGTGATAGGCGGCAACCCCCTTGCGCGTCGAAATGTAGATGCCATGCCGGGCGCACCAGCGCTTCGTCTCTTCCGCCGGATCCTCGTCGGCGAGCCAGATGTCGAACTCGACGCCTTTCTGATCCAGCATGGCGAGCAATGTCTTCCGCACTACCTCGAAGGGCTCGGACGGCACCTTGGTCACCACCATGGCGACGCGGCCCGTGGGGACGGCTGCCGAAGGCTTCATCCGCTTTGCATTGACGAAGATGAAAATGAAATAGGCCGGGATCAGCGTGACCCAGGCAACGGTCGCCGTCGTGATGATGAATGCTGGCGTCGAGATCACATGGGCGGGCTGCAGCCACCATGTCCAGAAATAGGCAAGCGCGGCGAGCCAGCAGGCGACGCCGAACCAGTAGGCGGCGCGGCTCCAGCCTGCAAAGATGGGTTCGAGCGCGTCCTGTCTGGCAGCACGAGGCGCCGTCGCCCTTCTCTGTCTGGTCACGAATGGCGCTACGTTCATGCGCGCACCTCCAGACCGAAGGTCGGGCTCGCCGTGCGGATGATCGTGTCGATGTCGGAGAACTGCGGCGTGAAGCCGAGAACCGCCCGCGCCCGTGCGGTATCGGCAAAAAGCACCGGCGGGTCGCCGGCACGGCGGATATCGTAGTGTACGGGAACCTCGTGTCCGGTGATGCGATGGATGGCGCTCAGTATCTCGCCGACGGAGGTGCCATGGCCGGAGCCGAGATTGACCCGCAGCGTTTCACCGCCGCTTGCAAGGTAGTCGACGGCGGCAAGGTGGGCCTGCGCGAGATCGCTGACATGGATGTAATCGCGAACACAGGTGCCATCCTCGGTCTCGTAGTCATTGCCGAAAACCTCCAGGCACGGCAGACGGTGTGCAGC
>NZ_JABEPH010000358.1:0-6081 GCF_013004495.1 Rhizobium sp. SEMIA 4085 | reverse complement strand
CGCACATAGACCATGCCGTTGATCGAGGAGGATCCGCCGATCACCTTGCCGCGCGGTGCGGTGATGCGCCGGCCGTTGAGGTTTGGTTCGGGTTCCGAGAGGTAGCCCCAGTTGTAGCGCCTCATGCTCATCGGCCAAGCAAGCGCTGCCGGCATCTGGATGAACGGCCCGAAGTCGCTGCCGCCCGCCTCGATGACGATCACGCTGTTTCTGCCGTCTTCCGAGAGACGATAGGCGAGGGCCGACCCTGCCGAGCCGGAGCCTATGATGACGAAGTCTGCTTGCATGATGTACACTCAGTATGTGTTGGCCTTCCCCACAAGCGGGAGGGCTTGGCCTCTTCTCAATACGGCGCCGCCACCGGCCCCATGCCCACGTAAACCGTTTTCAACTCCGAATAATGCTCCAGCGCCGCAAGCGAGTTCTCCCGCCCGAAACCGGATTGCTTCGAGCCGCCGAAGGGAATTTCGACCGGGCAGAGATTGTAGGTGTTGATCCAGAGCGTGCCTGCCTCGAGCTGGTCGGCGACGCGGTGGGCGCGCGTCAGATCGGCGGTGAAGACGCCACCCGAAAGGCCGAATTCGGTGGCGTTCGCACGTTCGATGACCTCGGCTTCGTCATCGAAATCGAGCACGCACATCACCGGCCCGAAGATCTCCTCGCGGGCAATGGTCATGCCGTCGGTCACGTCGGCAAACACGGTCGGCTGGACGTAATAGCCTTCGCCGGAAACATTGTTCGGAATGCCGCCGCCGGTGACGAGTGTCGCACCCTCGGCCTTGCCCTTGTCGATGTAGCTCAAGACCTTCTGTCGCTGGTCGAATGAAACCATCGGGCCGAGCTGCGTCGCCTCGTCCATCGGGTCGCCGATCAGGATCGCCTCGGTGCGGGCCTTCAGCCGCTTCAGGAACTCGCCCTTGATCTTCCGCTGCACAAAGACGCGGGTGCCGTTCGAGCAGACCTGGCCCGTCGAATAGAAGTTGCCGAGCATGGCGCCGCCGATTGCGCTGTCGATATCGGCATCGTCGAAGACGATCAGCGGCGACTTGCCGCCGAGCTCCATCGTCACATGTTTGAGGTGGCCTGCCGCGGAGGCGGCGACCTTGCGGCCGGTCGGCACCGAGCCGGTGAGTGACACCTTTGCCACGTCCTTATGGTTGACGAGCAGCGGGCCGGTGTCGCGGTCTCCCTGGATCACATTGTAAAGGCCCTTCGGCAGGCCTGCTTCGTGCAGGATTTCGGCAATCTTCAGCGCGCCGAGCGGCGTGTTTTCCGAGGGCTTGAAGACCATCGCATTGCCGGCGATCAGCGCCGGCGCCCCTTTCCAGCAGGCGATCTGCTGCGGATAGTTCCAGGCGCCGATGCCGACGCAGACGCCGAGCGGCACGCGCTTCGTATAGGCGAAATCGCCGCCGAGCGGGATATAGGAGCCGTTGAGGCCGGCTGCCGCGATGCCGCCGAAGAACTCGAAGCTGTCGGCGCCCGACGTCGGATCAGCGACGATCGTTTCCTGGATCGGCTTGCCGGTATCGAGCGTTTCGAGCTCGGAAAGCTCGCGATTGCGCTCGCGCATGATCTCGGCGGCGCGCTTGAGGATGCGGCCGCGGGCCGTCGGGCTCATCGCCGCCCATTCCGGCTGTGCGCGCCTGGCAGCCGCGATCGCTTTCTCGACGATGGCAGGCGTTGCCGCATGCAGCCGCGCGATCACTTCGCCGGTTGCCGGATAAATGCTTTCGATGACGCTGCCCGCTTCGTCCTCGATATATTCGCCGTCAATGAAGTGCGACGCTTTCGGCTGGGCTTTCATAATTCAATCCTTTGCTTTGTGCGACAGGGCAAAAATTAAGGCTCCTCATTCCTGTGCGGTGAGCCTCATTCGATCCCCCTTAGTTGCATCGTCACATAATCCTCCGTCAGCCCGATCGAAGCCTCGATGTTTATCGGCGCCGATTTCAGACTTTGGCGGATATAGAGCCCGTCGATCATCGCAGCAGCGCCTTCGGCGATGCGTCCTGCGGCATCTGGCGGGCAAAGCTTCTTGAGGTTGGCCAGCAGGTTCGAACGCAGCCGGCGGGCATAGATGACGAGGAAACGGCGCGTCTCTTCCGAGCGCTGCGCTTCGGCATAGAAGGCGAGCCATGCGGCGATCGTTTCCGGCGCGAACTGATCGGCCTGGAAGCTGACCCGGATGACGGCAGAGAGATTTTCGCGTGGGGTACGGGCAGCCTTCAGCGCCGTCACCGTGTCGTCACGCAATTGCCTGAGCAGCGAACGGACCGTCTCGATCAGCAGTTGCTCCTTGCTGCCGAAATAGTGGTGCGCAAGGGCAGGAGACACGCCGGCCTGGCGGGCGATATCGGACATGGTGACGCTCAGCGAGCCGCGATCCGCGATTACGCGCAGCGCAGCGTCGACGAGCGCCTTTCGGCGTAGAGGTTCCATTCCGATTTTCGGCATGAGGGCCAGCTCCGACAGTTCAGCACATATTATTTTTGATTGACTGATCAATCAACAAAAACTTTTTGACGGAATTTGAGAAGGCTCAACCCTTTCCGGCCCGCGATTCTGCAGCATATGAACAGCTATCAGGAGGTGTGTCATGGCTAGCGTCTTCGATGGAGCGCCGTCCTCGTCCCTGCAGTCGAAATGGATATGGTTCGTGGGTCTCGGCGTGCTGCTGTTGATCTGCGGCCTGATCGCGGTCGGAAATCTCCTTCTCGCCACCGTGGTGTCGGTCTATTCCGTGGGAATGCTGATGGTCTTCGGGGGGGTCGTCTATCTCATCCACGCCTTTCAGGTGCGCGGCTGGGAGCACATCCTTTTCTGGGCGCTGAGCGGTGTACTCTACGTCCTCGCAGGCATATTCGCCTTCATCAATCCGATCCTTACCTCCGCTGCTCTGACGCTCTTTCTCGCCGTCGCTCTGCTTGTTGCCGGCGTCTTCCGCGTCTTTATCGGCCGCCGCATGAAGCCGCTCAAGGGCTGGGGCTGGATTGTCGTAAGCGGCGTGGTCACCGCGCTCGCAGGCTTTATCATCGCGCTCGGCTGGCCGGTGAACAGTCTCTGGGTCCTCGGACTTTTCCTCGCGGTCGATCTTATTTTGCAGGGATGGACGATGATTGCATTCGGGATCGGCCTTCGAAGCGTGCAATGAGGCTGTCCACAGGCTGTGCTCACGGAATGTTTCTTTTTTTGACAAGCATGTGAGGCGGGACTAAAATTCAGATACCAAGGCGCCGGCAGATGACATTGCCGGAACAGATGTCATGAGTGGTCATGCATCCCGCGTAGGGCAGGTTCTGTCCCGTAGAAAAACGAAGGGAGGAAGTTCATGCCAATGGTCACAGTTTCCATATCACCGGTCCAGGCAGCAGGCATTCGCGATGCCGTCGATCATGGCGGCTATGCATCGAGCAGCGAGGTTGTTCGTGAGGCGCTGCGCCTCTGGGATGCCGCCCGCAAGCTCGCAGAATATCGCAATGACGTTCTAAATGACGAAGACCGCGCGAGTGGGGGCCGCTGCGTTGCAGATATGTTTGCCGATCACGAAGCGGAGCGCCGCCGGTCCGCCTGATAGGGTCGGGACCTAACCCATTGACCGGAATGCTGAAACATTCCGGTCCGCAACTTTCACAAAAGTTTCACATTGGCGAAAGGGTTCGTTGATGCTTTTTCACCATCTTCGCTGCGAAAAAGAAGACTTCGCAGTGGAGAATTTGGCATGTCTTTGGCTGCCGCCGTCGAACCGGGCGTATTGCGCCGTTATGCCAGCGATCAGATCGTGACGCTCGCGAAACTCGTCATCGAAAATGCTTTCCAGCCAATTGTCGAAGCAGGGACGGGCACGGTCTTCGGCTACGAGTCACTGATGCGCGGGCAGGAACGCATCGGCTTCGATTCTCCTGTTGAAATCCTCGATGAGGCGCATCGCGCCGCCCAGCTGCTGCAGCTGGAGCAGATGGTCGCCAGCCGCGCACTCGCCAAGTTCGCGACGCTCGGCAATTATTCGACTTCGACGCTTTTCCTCAATCTCGACGTTCGGCTGATCCCGCACGGCGACCGCCTGGTTGAAACCCTCCTCCAGCACCTGAAGGCCGCCAACATCCCGCCGTCCTCGGTCTGCTTCGAATTCTCCGAGCGTTTCGACAATACCAGCGTGCCGGAATTCGAGGCGCTGGTTTCCAAGCTCCGCAAGACCGGCTTCAAGCTGGCAATCGACGACTTCGGCGTCGGTCACGGCGAAATGAAGCTTCTTTGCGACTATGCCGTCGATTACCTCAAGATCGACCGTCACTTCGTCGCCGACATCGACCGCATGCCGCGCAAGCGCCACCTGTTGAAGAATATCGTCAACATCGCCCATGTGCTCGGCACCCGGGTGATCGCGGAAGGCATTGAAACCGAAGCGGAATTCCTCGCTTGCCGCGAATATGGCGTCGATCTCGTCCAAGGCTGGTTCATTGCCCGGCCGACGCCGCATACCTCCGAGCTCGTGTCCTCGTTTCCGCATCTGCAGGATCTCGGCAAGAGCAAGCACAACACACAATCGCTCGATGAGATCCTTATCCGCAAACAGATTGAAGTGCTGCCGACAGTTTACGAGAACGACAGCATCGACACGGTCTTCGAGCTCTTTCGCCGCAATCCGCGCCAGGCCTTCTTCCCGGTGTTGAATGCCAATGGCGAGCCGCGCGGCATCATCCATGAGCACCATCTCAAGGAATATATCTACCAGCCCTTCGGCCGCGATCTCCTGAAG
This sequence comes from Rhizobium sp. SEMIA 4085, assembly GCF_013004495.1. Taxonomy (NCBI): domain Bacteria; kingdom Pseudomonadati; phylum Pseudomonadota; class Alphaproteobacteria; order Hyphomicrobiales; family Rhizobiaceae; genus Rhizobium; species Rhizobium sp. SEMIA 4085. Next base: position 1,322 of record NZ_JABEPH010000358.1, on the reverse strand, counting down.
AACAAGGTCTATGGCCGCACGATTTCACATTTCGTCGAAATGGCACCGATCGTCGGTCTCGATTCCGACGCCGAGCGGTTGATGACGATCTTCGCCAATATGGAAGGCAGCAACTGCCTGATCCTTACGGACAACATGCGCTATGCCGGCGTCGTCTCCGCTGCCTCACTCATCAAGGTCATCAACGAAAAGCAGTTGAAGACCGCGCAGGACCAAAACCCGCTGACCGGCCTGCCGGGCAACCGCGCCATCCGCGATTTCATGCGCCAGGCCGGTCGCGACGGCGACGAGGTACGGCATTTCTGCTATTGCGACTTCGACAACTTCAAGCCGTTCAACGATGCTTATGGTTTTCATCTCGGCGACCACGCGATCTCGCTCTTCGCCGCGCTGATGCGCCGTTACTTCTTCGCCGAGCGTCATTTCCTCGGCCATGTGGGGGGCGACGACTTCTTCATCGGCGTCATCGGATGGACGAAGGAGGAACTGACCGAGATCCTTGACCGGCTCATCAGCGATTTCCACGAAGACGTCCGCGATCTCTATTCCGACGAGGACCGAGCTGCCGGGCGCATTCGCGGTCATGACCGTGCCGGTGCGGAAGCGCTTTTCCCGCTGATGCGCTGCTCGATCGGTGTCCTTGAGCTGCCGGAAGGCTTGGTGATCGACGACATTAATCGTGTCAGTGCCGAAATCGCGCACATCAAAGCCGAAGCGAAGGAAAGCGCCGACGGGTTGATCTTCCATCCGCTGGGCGAGGCGAATTGACGCCTTTGCCACTTCTCTCCTTCCCAAGCACCGGGCGGTGAATTATCTCCTGGGCTTTCGGAAAGAGGAGACCGTCATGCCCTTGCCAGCGAACATGCGTTTCGTCGACCTGCCGAGCTTCGGCGCGCCGGAAGTCATGAGGATCGCGACCGCACCTGTTCCGGTGCCCGGCGAGGGACAGATCCTCGTTCGCATGCAGGCGATCGGCATCAACCGTCCGGATGTGGCGCAGCGCCAGGGAACATACCCGCCGCCGAAGGATGCAAGCCCCATTCTCGGGCTCGAGCTTTCCGGTGAAGTGGCCGCGATCGGTCCGGGCGTGGCCGGATATTCGCTCGGAGACAAAGTCTGCGGGCTCGCCAATGGCGGTGCCTATGCCGAATATTGCTTGCTGCCCGTTGGCCAGGTTTTGCCGTTCCCGAAGGGTTACGATGCGGTGAAATCCGCAGCCCTGCCGGAGACTTTCTTCACCGTCTGGGCGAACCTCTTCCAGATGGCCGGCCTGACGGAGGGTGATAGCGTTCTCATCCCTGTCTCTTATACACATCTCCGAG
>NZ_JABEPH010000357.1:0-6139 GCF_013004495.1 Rhizobium sp. SEMIA 4085 | reverse complement strand
TTGCGACACCTTACGCCTCCGGGCTGGCGGCTCTCGTCGACGACGAGGTCGAGCTCGGCTGCTGCGCGATCGATATGGGCGGCGGCGCGACGACGATTTCGGTCTTTGCCGAAGGCAAGCTCGTACATACGGATGCCGTCGGTCTTGGGGGCCTTCACGTCACGACCGATCTGGCGCGCGGCCTTTCGACACGCATCGAAGACGCCGAGCGCCTGAAAGTGGTTCACGCTTCGGCATTCTCGAACTCCTCCGACGAGCGCGAGCTCATCTCGATCCCGCCGATCGGGGAAGACGAGCGCGATCAGCCGACGCAGGTGCCGCGCGCGCTCGTTTCGCGAATCGTCGGTGCACGCATCGAGGAAACGATGGAATTGATCCGCGACCGGATCCAGCGCTCGGGCTTCAGCCCGATCGTGGGAAAGCGCGTTGTGCTGACGGGCGGCGCAAGCCAGTTGACCGGTCTTGCAGAAGTGGCGCGGCGCATCCTGGCGCGCAACGTCCGCATCGGCCGTCCGATGGGCGTCTCGGGTCTGCCGACGGCAGCCAAGGGACCGGCGTTTTCGACGGCAGTCGGACTGATGATCTATCCGCAGGTCGCGGACATGGAAACACATGCGTCGCAGAGCGGTCTGCTCATGTCGCTTGGGGGTAATAACAGCCGCATCGCCCGGATGGGCCAGTGGCTGAAGGAAAGCTTCTGAAATTAAGTGAATTGGCCGGCGTGGCGATGCGGCCATAAAGAGAAGGAACAGGTACCATGACTATCAAGCTGCAAAAGCCGGATATCACTGAGCTGAAGCCGCGTATCACCGTGTTCGGTGTCGGTGGCGGCGGCGGCAATGCTGTCAACAACATGATTTCTGCCGGGCTCCAGGGCGTCGACTTCGTCGTTGCCAATACGGATGCCCAGGCGCTGACCATGACGAAGGCCGAACGCATCATCCAGCTCGGCGCCAACGTCACCGAGGGTCTCGGTGCCGGTTCGCAGCCGGAAGTCGGTCGCGCAGCCGCCGAAGAGTGCATCGATGAGATCATCGATCACCTCAACGGCACGCATATGTGCTGCGGCACCGCCGGCATGGGCGGCGGCACAGGTACGGGCGCTGCCCCGGTCGTCGCGCAGGCCGCCCGCAACAAGGGCATCTTGACCGTCGGGGTCGTCACCAAGCCGTTCCACTTCGAAGGCGGCCGCCGCATGCGTCTTGCCGAATCCGGCATCGAGGAACTGCAGAAGTCGGTCGATACGCTGATCGTCATTCCGAACCAGAACCTCTTCCGTATCGCAAACGACAAGACGACCTTCGCCGATGCTTTCGCCATGGCCGACCAGGTTCTCTATTCGGGCGTTGCCTGCATCACCGATCTGATGGTGAAGGAGGGGCTCATCAACCTCGATTTCGCCGACGTCCGCTCGGTCATGCGCGAAATGGGCCGCGCGATGATGGGCACCGGCGAAGCATCCGGCCAGGGCCGCGCGATGCAGGCTGCCGAAGCTGCAATCGCCAACCCGCTGCTCGATGAAACCTCGATGAAGGGTGCTCAGGGCCTCCTGATCTCCATCACTGGCGGCCGCGACCTGACGCTCTTCGAAGTCGACGAGGCTGCCACCCGCATTCGCGAAGAAGTCGATCCGGATGCCAACATCATCCTCGGCGCGACCTTCGACGAATCGCTCGAAGGCATCATCCGCGTCTCTGTCGTTGCGACCGGTATCGACCGTGCGATGAACGAAGCTGCTGCCAAGAACTTCCAGCCTGCCGCCAAGCCGACTATCCGTCCTTCCGCGGCCGTTGCTCCGGCACCGGCCGCAGTTCAGCCTGCGCCAGTCATGCAGGCACCGAAGCCGGCCGATCCGATCGCGCACACCATCCGCATGGCGGAAGCCGAGATGGAACGCGAGCTCGAAATCCCGGCTCCGCGGCCTGCAGCTCCGGTTCAGCAGCCTGTTGCCCAGGACGCGTTCCGTCCGCAGAGCCGCATCTTCGCAGCCGCTCAAGAAGCTCCGGCCGCTCGTCCGGCTCCGGTGCAGCCCGCCCCGGCACCCGTTATGAGCCAGTCGGCGCCGCAGCCGGTCATGCAGCAGCAGCCGGTCATGCAGCAGCAGCCGGTTCGCCAGGAACCTGCCATGCAGCAGCCGGTCCGCATGCCGAAGGTCGAGGACTTCCCGCCGGTCGTTCAGGCCGAGATCGATCACCGCGCCCAGCCAGCTGCCGCACAGGCGCATGAGGAGCGCGGCCCGATGGGCCTGCTGAAGCGAATCACCAATTCGCTCGGCCGCCGCGAAGAGGAAGTCGCTCCCGAGATGACGGCAGCGCCTGCCGCCGCTTCGCAGCAGCGCCGCCCGCTTTCGCCCGAGGCGAGCCTTTATGCGCCACGCCGCGGCAATCTCGACGACCAGGGCCGCAGTGTTCCGCAGGCCCGCATGATGCAGGAAGACGACCAGCTTGAAATTCCTGCCTTCTTGCGCCGCCAGTCGAACTGAGCGGACACAGAATCGCCACGCATGCGCCCGGGATCACGGTTCCGGGCGCAGCTGTTTCAAAGCGTCATATAAGTTGATGATTCCTAAATCATTTCAAGCGGATGGTTTCGTAACAAAGCGAAACGAACAGTGATTTGGATTGGAGCCCGGCCGCACGTATGTATGACGTCATGAGACCGTGCCTTGCCGCCTTCATGGCGACAATTCGGCGGTGGGCAAAACAGGTTGGCGGTTGGTTTTTCGGTGCTTTTTGGCGCTACGGACAGCAAATGCAATAAAGGCAGAATTTTATGGTTATTGGCATGCTTGGCTTCCAGACGACGGTTTCGCGCCCGGTGACGCTTTCGGGCACCGGCGTCCATTCTGGCGCGGAAGTCACCATTACTTTCAATCCGGCTGAAGTCGATACCGGCGTGGTTTTCCATCGCATGCATGACGACGGCAGCGTCACCGAGCTGCGTGCCGTCTCCGCTCAGGTCGGCAGCACCGATCTCTGCACCGTCCTTGGCTTTTCCCCGGCGCATTCGGTTGCGACGATCGAACATGTCATGGCAGCGCTCTACGCGCTCGGCCTCGATAACGTCGTGATCGAGGTTTATGGCGCCGAAATGCCGATCATGGACGGCAGTTCAGCACCCTTTATCGAGGCGATCGAGCAGATTGGTCTCGTTTCGCTCGGCGTGAAGCGCCGCTATATCCGCATCACCAAACCGGTTCGCATCGAGCATGGCGGCTCCTGGAGCGAGTTCCGTCCGTATGACGGCACGCGCTTCGAAGTCGAGATCGATTTCGAATGCCCGCTGATCGGTCATCAGAAATGGGAAGGAAATCTGACGTCAGCGACCTTCAAGTCCGAATTGTCGCGCGCGCGCACCTTCGGCTTCATGCGTGACGTGGAGCGTCTCTGGGCCTCCGGCCATGCGCTCGGTTCGTCGCTTGAGAATTCGGTCGTTATCTCCGACGACAATACGGTCATCAACGTCGAAGGCCTGCGCTACGCAAAGGATGAGTTCGTGCGTCACAAGGCGCTCGATGCCGTCGGCGACCTGGCGCTTGCCGGCGCTCCCTTCATCGGCTGCTACCGCTCCTATCGCGGTGGTCACAAGATGAATGCCAATGCTTTGAAGGCGCTGCTCAGCGACACGACTGCCTATGAAGTTGTCGAGACTTCTGCTGCGCGCCCGCGCGTTACACCTCGCGACTTTGTCGCCGTTAACGCTCCCGGATTCGCCCCCTGGTCGGCATGACCTCCACACCTAATTTCAGGCCAGGGCCGCCTCCTTCGGGAGGCGGTTTTTTTATGTACTTCAGCAAGCCGATAACCGTTCTGCAGCATATGCTTAGGAGCAACAGGTCCGATTAAAGTCAAAAACAGGGATATTCTGGCGCTTGCTGCCACAAAAATGCGTTAATGGCTCATCATTGCGTTGCTCTCGCCACACATTTGTGGCTAGAAACGCCGGCGAGGTGTGGCTGCCGCAGGCTGGGGTAGCGGCCATTGGGTTTCATCTTAGGATTATGCAAGGTCTGAAAGTATGATGAAGACAGCGCGCGCTTTGCTCGCATCGCTCGTGATTTTGAGTGCAGGCGCCTTGATTTCCGGTTGCCAGTCGGACCCTGATATCGACATCACGAAACTCGGCCTTAACAACGATCCGCCGGACGTCCTCTACAATCAGGCGCTTGCCAACATGAAGGCCGGCAACATGGCCGAAGCCGCGCGCAAGTTCGACGCGATCGACCGCGAAAACCCGTTCTCCGAATGGGCGCGCAAGGCTCTCGTGATGAGCACCTTCGTGAAGTACCGCCAAGGCAAGATCGACGACGCCCTCGCATCGGGTAACCGCTATATGGCGCAATATCCAAAGTCTGAAGATGCGGCATATGTTCAGTATCTGATCGGCCTCAGCTATTCGAAGCAGATTTCCGACGTGACGCAGGATCAGCGGGCTTCCTCCAAGACCATCGAAGCCATGCAGGCCGTCATCGACAACTATCCGGACTCCGAATATGTCGACGACGCGCAGGCCAAGATCCGCTACGCTCGCGACCAGCTCGCCGGCAAGGAAATGCAGGTCGGCCGTTATTATCTCGAGCGCAAGGAATATCTTGCAGCCGTCTCCCGCTTCCGTATCGTGGTTGAGAAGTATCCGAACACGAATCAGATCGAGGAAGCGCTGGCGCGTCTCGTCGAGGCCTATTACGCGATGGGAATCGTCGAAGAAGCCCAGACGGCAGCTGCCGTTCTCGGTCACAACTATCCGGATAGCCAGTGGTATGCCGATTCCTTCAAGCTGCTGCAGTCGGGCGGTGCGGAGCCCCGGGAGAACAAAGGCTCCTGGATTTCCGCAGCCGGCAGGAAGCTGCTGCTCGGCTCGTGAGGCCTGACACGCAATGCTGATCCAGCTTTCGATCCGCGATATCGTTCTGATCGAGCGGCTGGATCTTGCCTTCGAAACCGGGCTCTCTGTTCTGACCGGCGAAACCGGTGCCGGCAAATCCATTCTCCTCGACAGTCTTTCGCTGGCGCTTGGCGGGCGTGGCGACGGCGGCCTCGTGCGACACGGCGAGGACAAAGGGCAGGTGACGGCGGTCTTCGACGTGCCGATGGATCACGGTGTCCGCCAGCTTCTGCGCGAGAACGGGATTGATGACGAGGGCGACCTCATCTTCCGGCGCCAGCAATCGGCCGATGGCCGGACCAAGGCCTATGTCAACGATCAGCCGGTCAGCGTGCAGCTGATGCGCCAGGCCGGGCAGATGCTCGTCGAAATCCACGGCCAGCACGATGACCGTGCGCTTGTCGATACGCATGCGCATCGGCTTCTGCTCGATGCGTTCGCGGGCATCAACGAGGATGCTGCGGCGGTCTCCGAGCTTTACCGCATCTGGCGCGACGCGGAGCGAACGCTGAAAAAGCATCGCGAGAAGGTGGAGAACGCGGCCCGCGAAGCCGACTATCTCCGGTCCTCCGTCGACGAGTTGGAAAAGCTCTCGCCGCAGGACGGCGAGGAGGAGGAGCTTGCCGACCGCCGCCAGAAGATGATGAAAGCGCAACGCATTGCAGGCGACATCGCCGAGGCCTCCGAGTTTTTGAACGGCAATGCCTCTCCGGTGCCGCATATCGCCTCGCTGGTGCGCCGCCTGGAGCGCAAGAGCCACGAGGCGCCTGGACTGCTGGAAGACACGGTGGCGCTGCTCGATGCGGCTCTGGACCAGCTTTCCAACGCGCAGATGGAAGTGGAGGCAGCACTCCGAAAGACGGAATACGATCCGAAGGAATTGGAGCGTGTCGAGGAGCGACTCTTTGCCCTGCGCGCCGCGTCCCGCAAGTATTCCGTGCCTGTTACCGAGCTTCCGGCGCTTGCCGTGCGGATGATCGCCGACCTTGCCGATCTCGATGCCGGCGAGGAGAAGCTGGTGAAGCTCGAAGCCGAGGTGGGTATTGCCAAGGCGAATTGCGATGCCGCGGCCCGCTCGCTTTCGGACAAGCGTCACCACGCAGGCGAAGCGCTCGCCGCCGCCGTCATGGCGGAACTGCCGGCGCTCAAGCTGGAGCGTGCGCGCTTCATGGTCGAGGTGACGACCGATGCGGCAGCCGCAACGGCCGAGGGCATCGATGTCGTCGAGTTTCACGTTCAGACGAACCCAGGGACG
>NZ_JABEPH010000356.1:0-6154 GCF_013004495.1 Rhizobium sp. SEMIA 4085 | reverse complement strand
CCCAGCTGTTACCTCCAAACCGCCCGGCCCCCAGGGGCCATGCCCACATGCCGCCGCCTTCACCACCGAGGACGCCGGTATAGCGCTGCTACTGCCACCGCCTTCAGCTCGGGTGCTAAACTTCGTCCCGCGATGCCAGTGGCGCACCAGGGAGATAAAGCGAGATCGGCCGGATTTCATAGACTGCGGAGGGATTGGCGCGGCGCAGGTCGCGCGCTGCGGCGACGGCTGCCTCAAGCGTTGGATAATCCACGACGTAAAAGCCGAGCAATTGCTCCTTGGTTTCAGCAAATGGGCCGTCGGTGATCATGCCGGCACCCGTCCCCCGCAAGGTCACGGCGCGCCCTGTCGGGCCGAGCCGCGCAGCCGGTCCCAGATGCTTCTCCTCGACGAGGCGATCATTGACCTGGAGCAATTCGCTCATCAGCGCCGCATCCTCCTCTTTGGTCCAGGATTCGACCACTTTCTCGTCGTGATAGGCCAGGATGGCGTAAAGCATGGAATGTCCCTCCTTGTGCGTCATTTTCCGCCACTTGAACGTCATCGCACACAATCCTCGCAGTCCAAGCGGATTCGCCTGAAGCCAGAAGCTGAATGCATGCGACGATTACATAGGATTGATATCTGGCGAGCAAGTTCGCCCGATTCAAATACTGCGGTCTCGTGGCGCAAAACCCGTCCCATCGCAATCCACTCAGCAATACATCTTAACGCACTAAAAGGTTGTGATAGCCGTTAGATGTGGATTGGTATGTCTGCTTGAAGGAGAAGACAATGACCGGAGTTTCGGCCGATGCTGTGGTGGGCTTGGCGCGATCCGAAGCGGGCGACGAGTAAGAACGTGCAGCCGAACGTCATCATCATGACCGGCAGCAGAGCAACTGCGGAATATGGCCTCGATGGGCGGAATCTTCTGCAGCGGGTGCGCTGTCCCTATTTCCGCATGCTCGATGTCGGCTGCAACAAGCGCATGCCCGGCTCGGGCTGCGCCGCCATCGATGGGTTGAATGAAAGGGCTGGGCGAGATTGCATTGGTGGGAACCGCACCGGCGATTGCGAACGCGGTATTCCACGCAACGGGCAAACGCGTGCGGACCCTGCCGATCCACATCGAGGGCGTCCTGACCGCATAAACGGCGACTGTCCCTCCGCGCCGAAGGTGGGACCCCCGCGCCTGTCAAGCGCACCCGTTCGCCGCAGCTCAGGTTCCTGCGGCGCTTAAGCTCCGCCGCGGTCGGCTGTTCGAATTCGAATGAGCCGGTGACGACGTCGCCGTTGCGGACGTATTTGTTGATCGTGACACCGGATCCGGAGACCTTCGATCCGACGAGTTTCAGCGCGCCCGAAACGGCTCCGTCGCCGAACAATCTCTTGCCCTTCCCGAGCACGACCGGAAAGATGAAGACATTGATTTCATCGACCAGGTCGTTTTTGAACAGGGTCTGCAGAAAGTCGGTCGAGCCCTGAGTCAGCAGATCCGGCCCCTCCCCGCTTTTCAGCGTCCTGAGTGCGCCGACTGCGTCGGCCCCGAGCACCCGGCTGTTCTGCCAGCTGAGCTTGAAGTCCGGATTGCGGGTCGCGACATATTTGGTGATGTGGTCGAACAGCGGGCCGATCGGATCGTCGGCCGCGACATAGGGCCAATGCGCGGCGAAAATATCGTAGGTCTTGCGGCCGAGCAGAAGATCGAAGGGCCGGGCGAACATCTCGCCCACGGCCTTTCCCATCGCCTCGTCAAAATAAGGGGCAACCCAGCCGCCATACTTGAAGCCCCCGACGGGATCCTCGTCCGGGCCGCCCGGAGCCTGCATGACGCCGTCGAGACTGACAAATGCACCGGTGATGATCTTCCTCATATCTGCTCTCCTTTTGGCGCCCCTGGCCCATTACATGCCCCAGGTATAGGCCCCGTTACATGCCAAGGACGTGGGGCAGTCGTCCCGTGCCGACAACGGCAGAAAAAAATTGGGCCGGAAAAATTGATCGGCACTATTCACCAAATCCGAACGATTTATTCGTTTCCCTTTTGTACTCTTTGCCTCTTCCCTTTAGCGCTGACTCTCTCCATATTCCGCCCATGGCCAAATCGACGAAGAAATTCCCCGCCCCGAACGGCTTCGAGGAAGCCCCGCAGTCGTCCATTGAAGGCGCTCCATTGGAGGGCTCCGTCGCCGACTGGGTGAAGCAGCTCGAGGCCGATGCCGAGGCGTCGAGCGTCGAGACGCAGCGCGAGATAGCGTCCAAGGCCGGCAAGCACCGCAAGAAGGTGGAGATCGCCGCCTCGAAATCGGCGCGCGGCACCTCGATGGGCGGTTCGACCGATCCGAAGACGCGCGCCGCCGCCGGCCTCAATCCGGTCTCCGGCATGGATACGACACTGGAGGAGGCCTCGCAGCTTTCGGCCGGCACCGCCGTCACGGCCACGGTCGAGGCGCTTTCGGCGCTCATCGAGTCCGGCAATCCACTTCACAAGAACGGCAAGATCTGGACGCCGCACCGCCCGGCCCGGCCGGAGAAATCCGAAGGCGGAATCACCATCCGCATGGCTTCGGACTACCAGCCCGCCGGCGATCAGCCGGCCGCCATCAAGGACCTCGTCGAGGGTCTGGTAAACGGCGATCGCTCGCAGGTGTTGCTCGGCGTCACCGGCTCGGGCAAGACCTTCACCATGGCCAAGGTGATCGAGGCGACACAACGCCCCGCCGTCATCCTGGCGCCCAACAAGACGCTCGCCGCCCAACTCTATTCCGAGTTCAAGAACTTCTTCCCCGACAACGCCGTCGAATATTTCGTCTCCTACTACGACTACTACCAGCCGGAGGCCTACGTCCCGCGCTCCGACACCTATATCGAGAAGGAATCCTCGATCAACGAGCAGATCGACCGCATGCGCCACTCGGCGACGCGCTCGCTGCTGGAGCGCGACGACTGCATCATCGTCGCTTCCGTCTCCTGCATCTACGGTATCGGCTCGGTCGAGACCTACACCGCCATGACTTTCCAGATGTCGGTCGGCGACCGTCTCGACCAGCGCCAGCTGCTCGCCGATCTCGTCGCCCAGCAATACAAGCGCCGCGACATGGATTTCCAGCGCGGCTCGTTCCGGGTCCGCGGCGACACGATCGAGCTCTTCCCGGCGCACCTCGAAGATGCTGCTTGGCGTATAAGCATGTTCGGCGACGAGATCGACGCCATCACCGAGTTCGACCCGCTGACCGGCCAGAAGACCGGCGACCTGAAATCGGTCAAGATCTACGCCAATTCGCACTATGTCACACCACGCCCCACCCTCAACGGCGCCATCAAGGCGATCAAGGAGGAGCTGAGGCTCCGCCTCGCCGAGCTGGAAAAGGCCGGCCGCCTGCTGGAGGCCCAGCGCCTGGAGCAGCGCACCCGCTACGACATCGAGATGCTGGAGGCCACCGGCTCGTGCGCCGGCATCGAGAACTATTCGCGCTACCTGACGGGGCGCGCCCCCGGCGACCCGCCGCCCACCCTCTTCGAGTACATCCCCGACAACGCCTTGCTCTTCATCGACGAGAGCCACGTCACCGTGCCGCAGATAGGGGGCATGTACCGCGGCGACTTCCGCCGCAAGGCGACGCTCGCCGAATACGGCTTCCGCCTGCCGTCCTGCATGGACAACCGCCCGCTGCGCTTCGAGGAATGGGATGCGATGCGCCCGGACACGGTCGCTGTCTCCGCCACGCCGGGCGGCTGGGAGATGGAGCAGGCCGGCGGCGTCTTCGCCGAACGGTTCACCCCCCCGCCCGGCCTCACCGACCCGCCGGTGGAAGTCCGCTCCGCCCGCTCCCAGGTCGACGACGTGCTCGGCGAAATCCGCGAGACTGCCGCCAAGGGCTACCGCACCCTCGTCACAGTGCTCACCAAGCGCATGGCCGAGGACCTCACCGAATACCTGCATGAGCAGGGCGTGCGTGTCCGCTACATGCATTCCGACATCGACACGCTTGAGCGCATCGAGATCATCCGCGACCTGCGCCTCGGCGCCTTCGACGTGCTGGTCGGCATCAACCTTTTACGCGAGGGCCTCGATATCCCCGAATGCGGCTTCGTCGCCATCCTCGACGCCGACAAGGAGGGCTTCCTGCGCTCCGAAACCTCGCTGATCCAGACGATCGGCCGCGCCGCGCGCAACGTCGACGGCAAGGTGATCCTCTATGCCGACACCGTCACCGGCTCGATGAAGCGCGCCATGGAGGAAACCAGCCGGCGCCGCGAAAAGCAGGTGCTCTACAACGAGGAACACGGCATCACCCCGGAATCGGTGAAGGCCCGCATTTCCGATATCCTCGATTCGGTCTACGAACGTGACCACGTCCGCGCCGACATCTCCGGCGTCTCCGGCAAGGGTTTTGCCGACGGCGGCAATCTCGTCGGCAACAACTTGGCTGCTCATCTCAACGCGCTGGAAAAACAGATGCGCGACGCTGCCGCCGACCTCGATTTCGAAAAAGCCGCCCGCCTCCGCGACGAAATCAAACGCCTCAAGGCCGCAGAGCTGGCGGTCATGGACGACCCGATGGCCCGCGAGGAGTCTAGGGCGATGGAGGGCGGACGTAAGGATGCTTCGAGGCTCCGGTCTTCGACCTCCGCGCCTCAGCATGGGGATGGAGCAAGCCGTGCCGCAACTGGCGCCAGAAGAAGCCCTCATGGTGAGGAGGCTCAAAGGACCGTTTTGAACCACGAGGGCGGGCGTGGAACCTCCTCCTTCGCCAAACCCAGCCTCGACGACATGGGACCCGGCACCGACACCGCAATACCGCTCTTCCGCAAGCCCGATCTGGATGAAATGGGCCGCGACGTCGCCGAACCCGCGAGGAAGCCCCTTTTCCGCAAAAACACCCTCGACGAAATGACCGTCGGCCGCACCGAAAAACCGGTCGCCGGCAAGCTGCCGATAAAGCCGGATGCCGCAAAGAGCACGAAGCCCTTCTCACCGCGGGAAGAAGGCCAGCCGGAACGCGCCGCCCTGCCCTCCTCTCCGTCATCCTCGGGCTTGACCCGAGGATCCAGCGATGACCCCCGCCCCCTCGTCCGCGGCAAAACGGGCGCCGGCTCCTACGAGGAGCCTGCGGATCAGAAGCGCAAGGGCCGGACGAAGGGCAAGACCGGGCGTCCGGGCCGCTGAACTTCCTCCCATCCCGGACCCGGTGCGGGCTCCAGCCACCGAGAGTCGGCGCAACCTTTTTCTATGCACCCTTCAGCCAAACCACTGATCGATGTGCAGCACCTGGTCGAAATCGTTGTCGATCACGACATGCGAAAGCAGCTTCCGACCGACGGACCATAATGTGCGCATATATCCGTATCCGCATGCCTGCGATGCGCCTGCGAGGATCAATATCCAGAATGGGACGTTAGCGTGGATCCTCGGGTCAAGCCTGAGGATGACCGGCAGCCGTGGAGCGCCCCTACTCCGCAGCCTCCCCCCGCCGCTCCGTCACCGTCACCATCGCCACCATTTCCACCTCGTAGGAATACCCCTCGAGCATCTGATAGGCATGCTCGATCGCCTCGATCTGGCCTTCCGCCTTGCGGATGGCGTCGGTGATCGACTGGCTGCGGGCGCGCAGCATGGAGCCGAGCACGTCGGTTTCCGGGCGACGGCCGAGGCGGTCGATGTGCTGGCGCACGCGGTTGCGGTGGCGCTCGAGCTCCAGGATGTGGAAGCGGTTCTTGACGATGTCGTCGGAGAGTTTTCTGCGCATGGCCGCCACCGCGTCGAAGCTACCGGGCTCGCGCTCGTCGAGGATGACGTCGTTGACGAGCTTTTCCAGCATCAGCACGCCTTCGAGGTCCTTGGGGTCGGCAAGCTGCGGATCGTAGCCGGTGTCGTCGTAGACGCGGCGGCGCACCGGGTCCTTCAAGAGTTCGTAGGCGGTCTGCAACCGGCCGAAATGCTCCGCATCGCCGCCCGAGTCGGGATGCGCGGTCTTGGCGGCCTTTCGCCAGGCGCTTCGGATCGCCTGCTCGCCGGCGTCGCGGTCAAGTCCAAGCAAAATATAGGGATCGATCAAACCGCCCACCTGTCCTTTAGCATTCACCCGTCCCCACTCCCGTGACCTACTCCCTCGGCCCTCCGGCATCAAGCCCGAATCGCCCGCGCCCGCCCTCTTCGGGTCCAGCCGGG
>NZ_JABEPH010000355.1:0-6167 GCF_013004495.1 Rhizobium sp. SEMIA 4085 | reverse complement strand
TTCTCTCCCGCCTGAGCCCGCCGAGACAACCCGCGGTTTTCGAGTCCGGAGTTCCCCACCCCCCGGAATGCCCGCTGTACCGGATCGGCGGCAATAGCCACACCGCCCCTCTGATCGCCCATCGCTTGTCACCGCCCCGGGACCGGAGCGCTGTGGGCAGATTTATGTGGCTTTGGTGGAGCACACAACGATTTTGGACGCCAAGGCGCATGTTAGCTGTGGACGAGACTGCCCCGGCCGCCTCGCTCACCAGTTCTTTTAAGGAAGACGGGTTGTCAATCTTCTTTGGGACGCTCGATGCGGATCACCTGCGGTTCGCCGACGAGGTAGCCCTCGCCCTTGATAGCAGTAACGGCCTTGCGCACGGAATCCTCCATCGTCGCATGGGTGACGAGGATGATCGTCTGGTGGTGCGACGGCGCCAGGTGCTGCTGCGACCGCTGCACAATGGATTCCAGTGAAATGTGGTTTTCCGCCATGCGCGTCGCGACGCTTGCAAAAACGCCGGTGCGGTCAAGCACCGTCAGGCGGATGAAATAGCCGCCTTCATGGCTCTTCATGCGGGCCTTGCGATAGGGCTCCAACGCCTTTGCCGGATGGCCGAGAACCGGTACGCGCTGCGCGCCAGGCTGGCTCTTGGCGATGTCGGCAATATCGCCAAGCACCGAGGATGCAGTCGCATTGCCGCCGGCACCCGGGCCAACCATCAGCAGTTCGCCGAGAATATCGGACTCGATCGCCACAGCATTGGTGACGCCGTCCACCTGGGCGATGACCGAATCGACAGGCACCATGGTCGGGTGCACGCGCTGTTCGATGCCGGTCTCGGTGCGCTGTGCGACGCCGAGCAGCTTGATGCGGTAGCCGAGCTCGGCCGCCGCATGGATATCCTCGATCGAAATATTCGTTATGCCTTCGAGGTAGATGTCGTCAGCAGCGATCTGATTGCCGAAGGCAAGCGTCGTCAGGATCGAGAGCTTGTGCGCCGTATCATTGCCCTCGATGTCGAAGGCCGGATCGGCTTCAGCGTAGCCGAGACGCTGTGCTTCCTTCAGGCAATCTGCAAAGGAGAGGCCCTCCTTCTCCATCTTGGTCAGGATGTAGTTGCAGGTTCCGTTCATGATGCCGTAGATGCGCGAAATCGTGTTGCCTGTCAGCGATTCACGCAGCGCCTTGATGACGGGAATACCGCCGGCCACGGCCGCTTCGAAATTCAGCAGCGTGCCCTTTTCTTCCGCGATCATCGCCAGTTCGACGCCGTGATAGGCAAGCAGCGCCTTGTTGGCCGTCACCACATGGATACCACGTTCGAGAGCGGCGCGCACCGAACCGTTGGCCGGGCCGTTGGCGCCGCCGATGAGTTCGACGAAAACGTCGATGTCTCCTTTTTCAGCCAGGTCTTCCGGCCGGTCGAACCACTCGACGCCGGCAAGATGAAGGCCGCGGTCCTTGGTCTTGTCGCGAGCCGAAACGCCCGTAATCAGGATCGGCCGCCCGCATGTGGCAGCAAGCTCGTTGCTGCGGCTCTGAATGATACGGACGAGCGAAGCACCAACGGTGCCAAGGCCCGCAATGCCGATTTTGAGGGCGTCTGTCATGGAACGATCCTGCGTGTTTTATGAGAGGCAGCCGCCAAAAAGCGGCTGCCGTTGAGGTGTGAAGATATCAACGGTGCGCGTTGAGCGAGATGACGTTGTGCATCGTCTCGTCGGCCGTCGACAGGAACTTCTTGATGTTGCGGGCGGCCTGGCGGATGCGATGCTCGTTCTCCACGAGCGCCAGACGCACGTAATCATCGCCCTGCTCGCCGAAGCCGACGCCCGGTGCGACCGCGACATCGGCCTTTTCGACGAGCAGCTTGGAGAATTCCAGCGAACCGAGATGACGGAACTTTTCCGGGATCTTCGCCCACGCAAACATCGTGGCTGCCGGCGGGGGCACGTCGAAACCGGCCTTGCCGAAGCTCTCGACCATCACGTCGCGGCGGCGCTTGTAGACGTTGCGGACTTCCGCGATGTCGGAACCGTCACCATTCAGCGCATGCGTCGCCGCTACCTGGATCGGCGTGAAGGCGCCGTAGTCGAGGTAGGACTTGACGCGCGTCAGGGCCGCGATCAGCCGCTCGTTGCCAACCGCAAAACCCATGCGCCAGCCGGGCATCGAGAAGGTCTTCGACATCGAGGTGAACTCGACGGTGACATCGATGGCGCCAGGAACCTGCAGGACGGACGGCGGCGGCTCGCCATCGAAGTAGATTTCCGAATAGGCGAGGTCCGACAGCACGATGATGTCGTGCTTCTTCGCGAAGGCAACGACATCCTTGTAGAAATCGAGCGTCGCGACAAGCGCCGTCGGGTTGGACGGATAGTTGAGGACCAGCGCCAAGGGCTTCGGGATCGAGTGGCGCACGGCCCGCTCCAACGGCTGGAAGAAGTTCTCGTCCGGCTCGACCGGGATCGAACGGATCACACCTCCCGCCATCAAGAAGCCGAAGGCGTGGAGCGGATAGGTCGGGTTCGGGCAGAGAACGACGTCGCCCGGCGCTGTGATCGCCTGCGCCATGTTGGCAAAGCCTTCCTTCGAGCCGAGGGTCGCGACGACCTGCGTATCGGGATTGAGCTTCACGCCGAAACGGCGGGCGTAATAGGCGGCCTGTGCCCGGCGAAGGCCGGGAATGCCCTTGGAGGAGGAATAGCGATGCGTGCGCGGATCCTGGACGACCTCGCACAGTTTGTCGACGATCGCCTTTGGAGTGGGGAGATCCGGATTTCCCATGCCGAGATCGATGATATCGGCGCCGCCCGCTCGCGCGCTCGCTTTCAAACGGTTGACCTGTTCGAAAACGTAAGGCGGCAAACGCCGGACTTTGTGAAATTCTTCCATCTCTTTCCCCATGGAAATGCGGCCACCATGACCGCGCTCGAAGCTCGCTTGTTCCCGGCTGCCTGCGACACGAACTTCACAATCGCAAACGCCGTATTCATCAGACTTTCGTCCCGCGGCGATTCTTTGACGAAAGGCCACGACAGACGCGGATTATCGGGAAAATTGCGTCTCCCGCCAGCTGCGGAAGGCTTTGCGTCCAAATCGCCTGAAAGGCAAGGCTTAATTGCCGATTGCAGAGAGCGCTTCTGTGCCGTGCTCGGCGGCAAGCTTGCGATATTCGGCCACGCGCCGCTGATATTCGGCTTCCGAAATCGTGCCTGCCTTGCGCTGGACGCGGAGTCCCGAAAGCTTCTGTCCCAAGCTTGCGGCTTCCTCGTTGCTCATTTGGGCATTTGCTGCCGTCAGCGGCGCGCCGAAGCTCGGATAGCCATCCGGATAATGGGCAAGGCTGCTTTGTGCCGGCTCCTCGCCCTTGGTGGGCGTCATGACGACAGCGGTCGGAGGCGCGCGCCGCGCCGCAGCGGCCGCCTTCTGCTCCGGCGTGTAGGCGCATCCAGCAAGCGTCATCGCTGCGGCCGCGGCAGCGAGTGCCATGCGGGTTGCGAGTGCGATGCCTAAGATGCCGTTCGTCGTCATGCCAGATCTTCCAAATCCTGAAGCCTCAGCGACTGTTAAATTTGTCGCAGCAACAAAGCAATAGCACGAGTGCGCTTGCGTTGAACTTGTTTTCTCGATCCGGGACGATGTACAACAAGATTTGCAAGAGGATTGCTGCCGCCGGAGGAGACGCGTGACCGACAGCAAGCAGGAAAATGGCGGGAAGACGAAATCCCCGGGTTTCGAACCGAATCTCGATCCTTACGTGTTGAAGGATCCGGAGGCGATGGCGGTGAACATTGCCCGCGCCCTGGAAAACCTCGGGAAGGCGGCCTCCGTCTGGCTTGCGCCGCGCAAGAGCGGGGAAATCAACGACCGGCTCGCCGCGCCGATGACCGACATGGTCAAGACGCTCTCCAAGGTCACTGAATACTGGATGTCCGATCCGCGCCGGACTTTCGAGGCGCAAACACAGCTGATGAGCAGCTATTTCGCCGTCTGGATGCGCTCGATGCAACGGTTGCAGGGCGAGGCCGGCGAACCCGAGCCGGAGCGCAAGGACAAGCGCTTTTCCGACGCCGACTGGCAGAAAAACCCCTTCTTCGATTTCCTGCGTCAGGTCTATTTCATCACCGCCGACTGGGCAGAGAAAATCGTCGCCCAGACCGAGGGGCTCGACGAGCATACGAGGCATAAGGCGAGCTTCTACGTGAAGCAGATCACTGCTGCCCTTTCGCCGAGCAATTTTGTCGCCACCAACCCGCAGCTCTACCGCGAAACGATCGCAACCAGCGGCGAGAACCTGGTGCGCGGCATGAAGATGCTGGCAGAGGACATCGCGGCCGGCGGCGGCGACCTGAAATTGCGCCAAACCGACATGACTAAATTCGCCGTCGGCCGGGACATGGCGCTCACCCCCGGCAAGGTGATCGCGCAGAACGACATCTGCCAGATCATCCAGTACGAGTCGTCCACCGATACGGTGCTGAAACGCCCTCTCCTCATCTGCCCGCCGTGGATCAACAAATTCTATATTCTTGACCTCAACCCGCAGAAATCCTTCATTAAATGGTGCGTCGACCAGGGCCATACCGTCTTCGTCATCTCATGGGTGAACCCTGATGCCCGCCATGCCGGAAAGGATTGGACGGCCTATGCCCGCGAGGGCATCGATTTCGCGCTGGAAACGATCGAGAAAGCCACCGATGAAAAGGATGTGAATAGCGTCGGCTATTGCGTCGGCGGCACGCTTCTTGCGGCAACACTGGCGCTGCACGCCAAGGAGAAGAACAAGCGCATCAAGACGGCGACGCTGTTCACCACCCAGGTCGACTTCACCCATGCTGGCGACCTCAAGGTTTTCGTCGACGAGGAGCAGCTGCAAGCACTCGAGGAGCATATGCAGGCGACCGGCTATCTCGACGGCTCGAAGATGGCAACCGCCTTCAACATGCTGCGTGCTTCCGAGCTGATCTGGCCCTATTTCGTCAACAACTACCTGAAGGGCGAAATGCCGATGCCCTTCGACCTACTCTTCTGGAATGCCGATTCCACCCGCATGGCGGCCGCCAACCACGCCTTCTACCTGCGTAACTGCTATCTCAGGAACGCGCTCACCGCCGGCGAAATGATGCTTGGCGGCAAGACCGTATCGCTGAAAGACGTGAAGATCCCGGTCTACAATCTGGCGACACGCGAAGACCATATCGCTCCTGCGAATTCGGTCTTCCTCGGCAGCCAGTTCTTCGGCGGAAAAGTCGATTTCGTGCTGGCCGGCTCCGGCCATATCGCCGGCGTCGTCAACCCGCCCGACAAGAAGAAATACCAGTTCTGGACCGGCGGCCCAACCAGGGGCGATTACGATACCTGGCTTGCCAAAGCCGAGGAAAACCCCGGCTCCTGGTGGCCGCACTGGCACGCTTGGATCGAAGCCAAGGACGCTGAACGCGTGCCCGCGCGCAAACCCGGCGGCACGGCGCTCAACGCTATCGAGGAAGCACCGGGCAGCTACGTCATGGAGCGGACATAAAGGCACGCCTTGCAAGGCAAACGCGTTCATTCAAAGGCGATGAGGCTCGCTGGCGACGGCGCCAGCTTCATTGTTCCCGCATCGCGAAAACCGGCAAACCGGGCCATTTCGGCCAGCCAGATAATCCCGTAAAGGAATTAGTTACCATAGTGCGTCATGCTTCTCGGTAGTCGGCAAGTCGCATCGGGCCTCATTTTGGCCCTCTTGCTTCATTACCGGCTCCGGCGAGGGCGTTCCGCGTAAGCCGCCGGTAATGTGACGCGTTGGGAAACCGAGTAGTATGGCGTTTGCTGTTGAGGCGCATGAAAGCGTCAACCCTTTCGGCTGGGCTTTTTTTCGCTCAGCCAAACCCCTCCGGCTGATATCCGGAATTGCTGCAATTGGTATCGCGGTCACTTTGTCGGCCTGGACGATTGCCTCTGTCGCGGCTATGCACACCTCCGCCTTGCCGCAACCCGCAGCTGCGACGATCGCCGATGTCGCGATCGTCCGAAAGCCGGTTGCACATGTTGGCACGCCTGCGCACCCGCTGATCCGCGTCGGCAAGTTCTCGCGCCTTCCGGGCAAGACGACGCCTGCGGACCGCATGGCTTCCGACCTCTCTCCACACTCCCCGGAGGCTCTGGTCCCCCTCTTTCACACCCCCCGCCTTCCC
>NZ_JABEPH010000354.1:0-6201 GCF_013004495.1 Rhizobium sp. SEMIA 4085 | reverse complement strand
ATATTCGGCGGGGCCAATGCAATGCCTTGCCACTTCCGTGCGTGAGCTTATCGTCAAGAAAGGACAAACAGGTCTTGCTTCCGATGCGTTCACGATCGCGCCGGCCATCAAAACCAAGCCCAGTACCTCTCCCGCGTCACATCCCCTCTACGATCCGACGACGTCAATTGATATCGGAGCGGCCGAAATCAGGTGGCGCTGGTCGCAGACTGGCGACGATCCAATTCTTGTCGCCGCCGCCTACAATGCAGGCGGTTTCTATGAAACGACCCACTCCCCGTGCTTATGACGACCACCTCGACCGGGCCGCCAAATGGTACGGCGACGCTTGCGTCGTCCTTTCGGAAGCCGGCGTTCTCTAGCGGGAGCCGCCTGAAAAGAAAACAAGTAATCGATCGTTACGAGGGAGCACCATCTTGGTTAAATTGCCCACGCTCAAGTGCATCCTTCTTACCGCGCTTTTCGCGCTGGCCTTTTCTCAAGGCGCCTTCGCGCAAACCGATACACGGCCTGTCGGTATCTCGGACTTCGTGTACTCGGCTTCCGGCAAATCGCTAACGATTCTTTTCGTCACTGCAGTCGTTCTCGAAAGCGCGTTCGCCATCATCTTTAACTGGCGAGTGTTTTTGGCCTACTTCGCTGCGAAAGGCGTCAAGACAATCATCATGATCGGCGTGTCGTTGCTGGTCGTTTGGATTTTCAATCTCGACGTAGTGGCAAGTCTAGTCGCGGCATACACGCTTCCAGCCACCGGTGCAGACCAGACAGCACTTGCGGCGGAAGTCGCCAAGACCACAGGCCCCATTTCGAAATTGATAACGGCCTTTGTATTGGCTGGAGGCAGCAGTGGCATTCACAACATGATGTATGCTCTCGGTTTCCGCTCGAGCCGCGACGCTGACGTGACCCCAAAGCCGCCGCAAGATGAGGCATGGGTATCCGTCAGAGTGAAGCGGGTAAATGCAGTCGCACCAGTCCAGGTGGCACTGTCGAAAGTGGATGCGGCCCCAGAAAATGTCATTCCGCCGGCGTTGGCCGGGACAATCCGTTTTCGACGGCCAGCCCTTGCAGAGCTGCTGTTTCGCAATGTGGACCGCTTTCCGCAGAACGGCGGTTATGTGGTCGAGCCAAACCAGATCTATCGGATCCAGATCGAGGCGCGCGACGCGAAAGGCACGCTGCTTGACAGGTTTGATCGATATTACAAATTTGCGCCTCGCGCGATCGTTGACTTCGACGTGGAGATCTAAATTTTTCTTGCGGCGCACGTCAGCCGACAAGGGTAGTGGAGGATGGCGGCATGAAAACAGGCACAAATGCTCGCGCTCGCGGGATTCAAAAAGTGGTCGGAACATCCTGCCGAGCTCGTCTTTCTGGAACCATTGGCCTGATCATCCTTGGTCTCGCCGATTCCCATGGCCATCAGGCCCAGGCGGGTGATTTGACGCTCAAGCCGACACAATTCCTGCAGATCAGTCCCGACCTTTCTGTGGACGGCAAGGAAGCGACCAACGTGACCGGCGCTGCCTGTGCCGACGTGGATGGAAATAGGATGTCGTGTTTGCTCGTCGGCGATGAGGTGAAATACGCTCGGTCCTTTTCCCTCTCGGATCAACATCTGATCCCGGGCCGGCAGCTTTACCTGTTGCCGAAGCGCAACCAAACGGGGGAGAAGTTTGACGAAACGGATGCCGAAGGAGTTGCGTTCTACAAAGGAGCCTATTTTCTTGCTGGCTCCCATAGCCTCAACAAAGGTAGTCAAAAACAACAGTCTCGTTATTTCATATATCGCGTTGCGATCGATGGTTCGACGGGACAGGTTGCGGATTTCGGCACGAAGGACACAGCCTCCTCTCAGGTCGAAAAAAATGCAAATTTCGAAAAAATACTTGCCGCCGATCCGAAGCTAGGGCCGCACATGGCGCAAATACCGGACGATGGCGGTGTCAACATCGAGGGCATCGCGATCTCTGGTGATGCTCTATGTCGGGTTTCGAGGCCCCTTGCTGGATGGTCAAGCCGTCATAGCCTCGATACCGCTTCAAGCCGCCTTCGACGACCCCAACGCTGGGCTGACGCTCTACCCGGTTGATCTAGGAGCCGGCCAAGGTATCCGCGATCTCGCAGCGGTTGACGGCGGGCTGCTTGTCCTTTCGGGACCTCAAAAGGACATGACCGGAGCGGCGAACGTATCATTTTGGAAGCCGGGAATGAACAAACCATCGTCCTACAACATCGAAAAGGCAGGACTCGCAGACAGCAAGCCCGAGGCTTTAACTGTCCTCAAGGCAGCGGATGATCGTTACTCGGTGCTGGTCGTGTCAGACGGCCCGCAAAACGGGGCTCCCGCGCTATACGACATTCCGCGTCAATAATTCGTTTTGCCGCTTTCACCTCACTCGTTTCATTTGTCCGCGTTGGTAAAAAGTTGGAAAAGTCGCACTACATACAACCAGAATGAGGCTGTTTGCGTATGTTGAAGACGGCGTAAGCGCCAAGCATATTTATGGGATAGGACGATATGTGGAAGTTTGACAGGGCTCTGGAACCTCCGCCAGAAGCTCTGCGCGGCCAAGCCGCAATCACTTTCGCATGAGACTGCGCGAGTTCCTCTTGGTTGAAGCTTCCCGGCGCTCGCAATCCAGCGCGCCGGTCGAAGTCTCGCATATTCACGATACATCCGTCTCGGATGCCCTCGCACACCTCTTCCATGGCAAATGCGCTTTTTGCGAAAGTCGCGTAGCGTGCCGGCCCTACCAGTTCCGGCCGGCCGCCGAGGCGATCCCACCCGCCGCCGTCGATCCCCACCTCTTTTACACTTGGTTAGCGGATGCGTGGGAGAACCTTTACCCGATCTGCGACCGTTGCCAACCGCGTGAACCAGCCTACTTTCCCATCGCGGGCCAACGCATGCGGGTTCCGAGCCGAGCTCTTCTCAATCGCTTCGCGCGGAACTCGAGCGGATTGTCCTGGCGTGGCGATCGTCCGCAGGAAAAACAACTGCTGCTCGATCCATGCGAGAAAAGTGACCTAACCCAACACCTCGTGGTGCAGTTGGATGGAGTACTCAAGGCCAAGTCCAGGCGGGCGGCCGAGACGATTGAACATTTTTCCCTCAATCGAAGCGAGTTGATAGAAATAAGGAGGCGGTTCTTCTCTGATCGTGTCAGGATGCTTCGAATCGGCATCGCTAACCTGTGGGACGACGCAGATTGACTTAGCGCCAGCAAATGTCATTATCGCGCGAGCAGTCCGTTGGTCAGTCTTCTGGGGGATCGCATGAAGCGCTTCGTGAGTGATTACGCGACGAGGGCTGCGGAGAAGCGAAAACTTCGGATCTATGCCACCGATCCGATGAGCGGCCGGCGGGCTCCCTACAGGATAACAGTCGAGGTTGATAATGAACCGGAGCTTTCCCCAGGCCCTGTCGGGGAGATCGTCGAGGTTATAGACTACGATGGTTGGAACAAGAAATTCTACGGCGCTGTCGATCTCAATGATCCCGCGTTGCTGATGGAGTCGGGGTTAGCGCCCAGCGAATCCGATCCGAGATTTCATCAGCAGATGGTCTATGCGGTGGCCATGAAGGTCGTCGAAAGTGCGAGACGCGCGCTCGGCAGGCCGATCAACTTCAGGAAAAGCTCCACGCGAACGAAGCTTCGTCTCGTCCCCCATGCATTTTGCGGAAAGAACGCCTTTTTCGATCCCGACCTCAACGCGATCATGTTTGGCTATTTCCAGGCGGACGCCGTCTCGCCCGGTCCGAATATACCAAGCCAGACTGTCTTCACTTGTCTGTCGCACGACATCATCGCGCATGAGATGACCCATGCCATCGTCCACCGCCTTCGACCCTATTTCATCGAGCCGAGCAACATCGACGTCCTGGCGTTTCATGAGGCTTTTTCGGACATCGTCGCCCTCTTCCAGCGCTTTTCATATCGAGAGCTTCTCGCTGAGCACATTCAAACGTCGCAAGGGATGTTGCAGAAGTCCGAGATGCTTGTCGAACTCGCCCAGCAGTTCGGTTATGCGGCCGGCAGGGGCAAGGCCCTGCGGTCTGCCATCGGCAAAAGCCCGAAACTGGCAGAAACGCACGAGCCGCACGACCGTGGCGCAATCCTGGTCAGCGCGGTGTTTGGAGGATATTTCGATGCTTATCAGAAGCGTATCGCCGACCTGCTTCGTATCGCGACAGGCGGGTCCGGACAGTTACCAACCGGCAGGTTGCACCCCGATCTCGTGAATCGCCTTGCAGGTGAAGCGTCGCAACTTGCGGAACGCTTTTTGCGGATGTGCTTTAGAGCCTTCGACTATATGCCGCCCGTCGATGTGACCTTCGGGGATTTCCTTCGAGCCCTGGTGACGTCCGACTTCGAACTCAATCCCCAAGACAGCGACGAGGTGCGGTTTTCCATCATCGAGGCCTTTCGCGAACGCGGTATCTATCCCGCAGGCGTGGTCTCGCTCGCGGAGGAATCGCTGCTTTGGCCGAGCCAGATCAACGGCCAGCCACCGCCCGTCGACGCTGGACTGCTCGAGGATGCTCGACGGTTCCTCAACTATTCAGCAACGGCCCTGGACCAGGGTCGTATTGCGCGCCGAAGCAGGTCGCGTAACAAAAGTGAAAGCGCGACCTCCGCTTACGAGAGTACCGTGATCGAGACGGATGAGGCCGAGGCAGAGGTCGGAGGCGACCGACTGTTGCGCGACGGGCTTTTTAGCGCTTTGACGCACTATGCACGGTTCAATCTGGACATTTTCGGGCTTGACCCAAATCTCAAGGTCGCAGTCGTCGGGTTTCACGCGGTCCACCGCATTACATCGGATCAGCGGTTGGTGATCGAGTTCGTCGCGCAGTTCATGCAGATCGATGAACAGACCAGGGAGCGGTTTAGAGGCATTCCGTTCAGAGGCGGCGCAACAGTTATTTTCGGCAGCGAAGGCGAGGTTCGTTATATAGCGTCTAAGCCGATGAAAAGTGAAAACCTGCCGCCGGAATTTCGAAAGGCCGCAACCGCCCGTCTTCACGCCACTGACCTCTGTCTCGAAGAGCTCGATCGGCGGGATCCTATGATGGCTTTCGCTGACGAGGAGTACCTGGAAAATCGTATGAAGCTGCGCGCGCAGTTCCGCGCCCTCCACGGCGAAGGATGAACGCGCATGGCTAAGCTGAAAATCACGAAACCCAAGCCCAAAGTGGACGAGCCGGTTGGCGAGCCCCAGCAGGCAAAGATCCGTGTGCGCATGTACAATGTAGGCTTCGGTGACTGTTTCCTTCTGCAGATCCCTGGCGATCCGCGTCCGAAGCGAGTGGTAATCGACTGCGGTTCGCTGAAAAACAAGCACTATAACATCCAGCAAATTTCCGATCAGCTTATCGCCGATGTCACAGATGACGACGGCGTTGCTCGGATAGACCTGCTTGTCATGTCCCATCGGCATGCTGATCATATTTCCGGATTTGCGAACAAGAAATGGGCGGCGGTCGAGGTTGGCGAAGTTTGGATGCCCTGGATCGAATCGCCTACCGATCCCGAAGCAAAGAAGCTCTGGAAAAAGCAGAAGGAGCGCGCAAAAGCGCTGCAATTTGCAGTTGAGAAGCAGGCGACTTTGGGCTTGGCACTTGACCCGCTCCTCGCCGACGTCGCCGCGGCCGCCCTGTCGAACGAGGACTGTCTTGCCGTATTGCATGACGGCTTTGCAAAGAAGGTCGTGCCGAAATTTTACCCTCAGGGAGACAAGGTCGTCGAAAAGATCGAATGCGTGGTTCTACCCGGTGTCGATATCTTCGTTCTCGGTCCTCCTCGATCGCGGGGTGCCCTGAACCAAGCCGACCCGCCAACCAATCAAATCCTCCTTGATGGTTTCAATATCGATATAGATGGCAACAGGGAGAAGGTCCGCCCGTTCGGAGAAGACTGGGTGGATGAGAGCGCCTTCTGGCCCGGCTTTGACCACCAGGCCATTGACGAAGCGGCTTCGCAGAAGCGGCTTTATGAGGCGGTTGCTGCTGAGCTCGATGCCGAATTGAACAACACGAGCCTAATCCTGATCTTTAAGATCGGCGAGGATTATCTTCTGTTTCCGGGCGATGCCCAATGGGGGCCATGGGAACGCGTATTCGCCGACGAACAGGCTGTGAGCCTGCTGAGCAAGGGCACCTTCCTCAAGATTGGACATCAAGCCAGCCACAATGCG
>NZ_JABEPH010000353.1:0-6274 GCF_013004495.1 Rhizobium sp. SEMIA 4085 | reverse complement strand
GTACTGGACCGTGCAAGCGAAGCTTACATACTCTGCGGGAAGTAGCTGTACTTGCCGTCCGGACCCTTCTTCCATTCGTACATGATGTAGCCCGGAATCTTCGGGTCACCCTTTTCGTCGAAGGAGATGTCGCCGAGAACGGTCGGGAACGGACCCTTTTCCTTCATCGCGGTTGCGACGGCTTCCGCATCGGTCGAACCGGCCGCCTTGGCAGCACCGGCGATCGCCTGCATGGCAGCGTAGGAGTAGAGAGTGTAAGCTTCCGGGTTGAAGCCGGCAGCCTTGAACTTCTCAACGAGTTCCTTGTTGGCCGGGTTGATCGTCGGATCCGGGCCGAAGGTGTTCAGCGTACCGGCAACTGCGTCGCCAGCGATGGAAGCAAGTTCGTTCGAGACGATACCGTCGCCCGAAACGAGCGTTGCCTTCAGGCCCTGGTCGGCAGCCTGACGGATGATGAGACCGGCTTCGGTGTGCAGACCACCCCAATAGATGATCGAGACGCCGGCTTCCTTCATCTTTGCGATGAGAGCGGAGAAGTCCTTGTCGCCGACATTGATGCCTTCATACATGGCTTCGGTAACGCCAGCAGCGTTCAGAGACTTCTTGGTCTCGTCGGCAAGACCCTGACCGTAAGGTGTCTTGTCGTGAACGACAGCGATCTTGGCGTCCTTGAAATGATCGGCAAGATATTTGCCGGCAATCGCGCCCTGCTGGTCGTCACGGCCGCAGGTACGGAATGTGTTCCACAGGCCGCGCTCGGTGAACACCGGGTTCGTTGCAGCCGGGGTGATTTCGAGGATGCCGTTTTCAGCATAGACTTCAGACGCCGGGATCGAGACGCCCGAGTTGAAGTGGCCGATCACGAACTTCACGCCGTCAGCGACGAACTTGTTGGCGACCGAGATGCCCTGCTTCGGGTCGGAGACATCGTCACCGAGTTCGAGCTTGATCTGCTCGCCGTTGATGCCGCCTGCGGCGTTGATATCAGCGGCTGCCTGCTCGGCCCCCTTCTGAAGCTGAGCGCCGAACGCAGCGTTCGGGCCAGTCAAAGGACCGCCGACGCCAATGAGAATGTCGGCCCAGGCGTTGCCGCTGAAGGCGACCATCGCCGTCAGTGCCACTGCCGACAGAAGAGATTTCTTCATATTTTTACTCCCAATTTTTGGGCGGGTTCCGGTCCAAGGCCCGGCGCATTACCCACCATTGACTGCGCCAGGAAAGCTGTTCCACTCTGAAGGCAATTCATGCCTAGTTTCAACGGACTGTCAATGTTTGTCCTTCCACGAGAACGCGGAAGTTTTTTCGTACAGCCAGTAATAGTTGTTGACCATCTGATTGGTGCGGCGATAACGGAAACCCGCCGTCGAGAAGACGAGCAGCAGCACGAAATCGATGATGTAAAAGAAGGCGCTGAGCATCGGCCCGTTGAAGAGCGCATGATGCAGGAACTGCATCACCCAGGCGAGCAGGAAGGTGTAAACGACGACCAGCGGATAGTTGCTCCAGCTTTCAGCTGCAGCCCTGCCGGCGCGCCATGCCGTCCAGAACCCGATCAGCACGACCAGCCCGCGGATGACCATCCGCACGCCCGTATCCGGTTCGAAGAAAAGTCCCTGCATATCAAACTCTCCCTTCTGCCCGGCTCAATGTCTTCCGCCTTCGAGATAGGCGGCACGGACTTCCGGATTGGCGAGCAGTTCCTTGCCGGACCCGCTCATCGTTACCTTGCCGTTCACCATCACGTAAGCGCGGTGCGAGAGCTTCAGGGCAGCAAATGCATTCTGCTCGACGAGGAAAACGGTGAGGCCTTCCTGCTCGTTGAGCTTTTTGATCGCCTCGAAAATACCCTTGACGATCAGCGGCGCGAGACCGAGCGACGGCTCGTCGAGAAGCAGGAGCTTCGGGCGCGCCATCAGCGCACGGCCGATTGACAGCATCTGCTGCTCGCCGCCCGAAAGCGTGCCGCCGCGCTGCGCGTGGCGTTCCTTAAGGCGCGGGAACAGCGTGAAGATCTTCTCGACGTCCTCGTTGAAATGTTTGAGGTTGTCGAGGCCCGCACCCATCTGCAGGTTTTCCGTGACCGTCATCCGCGGGAAGATGCGGCGGCCTTCCGGCGACTGCGCAATGCGAAGCCGCGCGATGTCGTGCGTCGGCATGCGAGTGATGTCGCGCCCTTCGAAGATCACCGCGCCGGTGCGCGCCTGCGGGCTGCCGCAGATCGTCATCATCAGCGTCGACTTGCCAGCGCCGTTGGCGCCGATGAGGCTGACGATCTCACCCTTGTTGACGTCGACATCGATGCCCGCGAGCGCACGGATATTGCCGTAATAGGTTTCGACGCCCTGAACCTTGAGAAGCTGTTCGCCGGCCATCAGTTTGCGCCCCCTTCGAGGCTCTCGACAGTTGCGATGACCTCTTCCACTTCCTTGTCCTCGACACCGAGATAGGCCGCGATGACCCTCGGGTCGTTCTTCACATGATCCGGCGTGCCATCGGAAATCTTCTGCCCGTATTCCAGCACCACGACATGGTCGGAGATTTCCATGACCACCGACATATCGTGTTCGATGAGCAGGATCGACGTACCGGTATCGGCGCGAATTCCCTGCAGCAGTGCGTTGAGAGCCGCCGATTCACGTGGATTGAGGCCGGCGGCGGGCTCGTCCAGGCAGAGCAATTCCGGCTCGGTGCACATGGCGCGGGCGATTTCGAGACGCCGCTGCGCGCCATAGGGCAGATCGCCTGCAGGGTCGTCGGCGCGGCTGATCAGATCGGCCTTTTCCAGCCAGAAGCGTGCGAGCTCGATGGATGCTGCAGCCTCTTTCCTGTAAGGGCCGATGTTGAGAAGGCCGAGGATCGTATAGCCCGATGCCTTCATCAGCTTGTTGTGCTGGGCAACGAGCAGGTTCTCCAGAACGGTGAGGCCCGAGAACAGGCGGATGTTCTGGAAGGTACGAGCGACCCGGGCTTCCTTGGTGATGCGGAAATCCGGCAGGCGCTCGAGCAGGTACTGCTTACCGCTCTGCTGGTTCAGTGTGATCATTCCCATCGTCGGCTTGTAGAAGCCGGTGATGCAGTTGAAGACGGTGGTCTTGCCGGCACCGTTCGGGCCGATCAGCGCGGTAATATCACCGCGCTTGGCTTCGAAGGAGAGGTCGTTGATGGCCATGAGGCCACCGAACCTCATCGACAGATGCTCGACTTTGAGCAGGGTATCGCTGGACATTGTCGTCATTTCTACGGGGCTCATCAGCCGTGCCCCTCCTTGATAAAGCTTCCGGAAACTGCCCTGCGCTCCTTGAGGAAGGCAGTCGGTTCACGCGAGCCGACGAAGCCGCGCGGCTTGAACAGCATGACAACGACCATGGCGAGCCCGAAGAGAAGCATGCGGTAGAGTTCCGGCGTGAAATCCGGACCGAAGACGGCTTTCAGGAAGTCCATCTCGCGCAGCAATTCCGTCCCGCCGACCATGACGAGCGCAGCAATCGCAATACCGGTCAGCGAGCCCATGCCGCCGAGGACGACGATGGCCAGGATGACGGCCGATTCGAGGAAGACGAAGGATTCCGGAGAGACGAAGCCCTGGCGCACTGCAAAAAACGAGCCGGCAAAGCCGCCGAACATCGCACCCGTCGCAAAGGCTGTGAGCTTGGTCGTGACCGTATTGATGCCGAGGGAACGGCAGGCGATTTCGTCTTCGCGCAGCGCTTCCCAGGCGCGACCGATCGGCATGCGGCGAAGCCGGATCGTGACGTAGGCCGTCAGCATGCAAAGTCCCAGGATCAGATAGAAGAGGAAGATCTTGTAATAGGCCGACGACATTGGAAGGCCCATGAGCTTGGCAAAGCCGCCCGACGTCGCATCGAAGGGAATGCCGAACAGCGTCGCCTTCGGGATGCCGGAGATGCCGAAGGTACCCTTGGTCACAGCCGTCCAGTTGATGAGCACGAGACGGATGATTTCACCGAATGCGAGCGTCACGATGGCGAGATAGTCGCCGCGCAAACGCAGGACGGGGAAGCCGAGGATGACACCCCAAAGCGCCGCCAGGATGCCCGACATCGGCAGCAGAAGCCAGAAGGACAGGCCGAAATAGCTGGAGAGCAGCGCATAGGAATAGGCACCGACCGCGTAGAAGGCGACGTAACCGAGGTCGAGCAGACCGGCAAGGCCGACGACGATGTTAAGGCCCCATGCGAGCATCACATAGATGAGAATCTGGATGCCGAAGTTGTCGACCCATTTCAGCGAGCCCTGCGCGCCGAAGGCCGCGTAGATGGCCACCGGATAGAGCAGAAGTGCGACAAGCGCGATTTTCAGGAAATGCTGACGGAGAAAACCCTTCTCGGTCGAGATGTCGAGCTCGCCGTGCTTCGCCTTGGCAAGCTTGCGCTTGTCGATGTTCGGCTTGACGAAAACGACGATGACGAAGCGGCTGATCGCGGCGATCGCCACAAAGATCGCAAGCAGGCCCCACCGCTGAACGATGATGAGCTCGTTGTTGATGTTCTGGTCGGTCTTGAGGCCGACATAGAGAACGAACAGACCGAGAGAAAGGAGGGCCGCGAATAAAGCTTCCGTAAGGCCTTTCTGGACAAGCCCGGGTGCGAGCTTGCCAGCAGGATTTTCGATGTTTGCCATGATGTTATACCTTCTCGACTTCCGGCCGTCCGAGAATGCCGGTCGGCTTGAAGATCAGGACGAAAGCGAGGATCGCAAAAGTCGCGACATCCTTGTAGGCGATCGTGAAATAGGCGGACCAAAGCGATTCGATGAGGCCGATCATCAGTCCGCCGAGAACAGCCCCCGGCAAAGAGCCGATGCCGCCGAGAACGGCTGCGGTAAACGCCTTGACGCCCGGCGTGAAGCCGTCGTTGAACGAGGCGACGCCATAATACATCAGGTACATCGTGCCGGCGACTGCGGCGAGTGCCGCGCCCATGATGAAGGTGATGGAGATCGTCTGATCGACATTGACGCCGAGAAGAGCGGCCATTTTGCGGTCCTGCTCCGTCGCGCGCTGGGCGCGTCCGAGCGCCGTGCGATTGACGATGTACCAGAAGGCGGCCAGCAGCACCACGGTGATGACGATGATGATGATCTGCTTCAGCGAGATCGAAATACCGCCGATATTATAAACCGAACCGACGAGCGGCGGAATCGGCTTGTTGCGCGGACCCTGCGTCACCTGGATGAAGTTGGACAGGGTGATCGACATGCCGATCGCGGTGATCAGCGGCGCCAGGCGGAAGGAACCGCGCAGCGGCCGGTATGCAACACGCTCGATCGTCCAATTCCATAAACTCGTCATCAGCATCGCAACGATAAGCATCAGCAGCAGAAGAACTGCGACCGGAACGCCTGCAAAGATGGATGTGAGAACGAGAAAGACGATAAGAGCGGCAAAACCACCGAGCATGAAGATATCGCCATGGGCGAAATTGATCATGCCGATAATGCCATAAACCATCGTGTAGCCAATAGCGACAAGGCCATAGATGGATCCGAGCGTCAGCCCATTGAAGAGCTGCTGGACGAAATACTCCATATGTCATTTCCCCTGGATGCGAGCCAACATGACTGCATCTCTTTTTGGTCTGTAGTTCCCTTTTATCGGAACCTCATATGCGGCATCCATACCGTTTTCCGTGAAAATGTGAAGACAAAAAGGCTTTACTGGGTCAGATTCTTGGCGAAACGGACGTAAATGGCGCGTTTCCGCCCAAAATCCACACTAAAGAGGCATTCCCTGAGGAAATTTTAGCCAGAAACCGGCTGTGGATTAACCAAATCGCCTGCGAGGCGGGCAGCTTTAAGCATGGCACTTATTCCATAAAACCGGAACTTTTGGCAAATTCCTACGAAATTCAAAGGCCGGACGCGAAAAACGTTTCAAACGAACGGCCTGCCGGGCGTTGCAATTAGCAAATGCGCCAGTGCCAACTTTCACGGATTCCAGCCGCCGCTGCCATAAGGACGCGTGATGATTTCGAGCAGGTGACCGTTCGGATCTTCGAAATAGAGACCGCGTCCACCGTCGTGGTCATTGGTTTCGCTTGGCTTTCTCTGGCCGGGATCGGCCCAGTAGCGCAGGTTCCGCTCTCGAATTCGATTGAATATCGCGTTGAATTCAGCGTCGCCGACAAGGAAGGCGTAGTGTTGGCTTACGATCTCACCCTTCGTATCCATATAGTCGAGATTGGCATCGTTGTCGGTCGTGACCATGTGGAACGGCCCCCACCGCCGCGGCGGCGACAGGCCCAGCATATCGGCC
>NZ_JABEPH010000033.1:0-26978 GCF_013004495.1 Rhizobium sp. SEMIA 4085 | reverse complement strand
GATCAGGCCGTGGACCGGTGCGTCAAAGCCGAGCGCCTGGTTGATGCCCGGCGCATCATGCACTTCGCCATCCGTCAGCATGATCGCGCCGCCGACGCGCGCTGGAGGTACGTCGGCAACGGCGGCCGAAAGCGCAGAAAAGAGACGTGTGGACGGCGTATCGGAATTTTCCGGCTCGGTCGCATCGACATAGCGCGGTTCAATATTCGGGAAACGAGAGAGGCGATCCTTCAACTGCGCCAGCGCCTCGTCGGTCATCTTGATACGTTCCGGCGTCTGCTGGCTCTGGCTCCGATCGACGATGACGGGAACCACCGTCGAAAGCTGCTCGCGATCTTCCTGCATGAGTAGGGGATTTGCGAGCGCTGCCAGCAATGCGAGGGCGGCCAGCGTGCGGATCCAGGCGCCGCGGATGCCGCGCCAGATGGCGAAGATCGCGACAACCGCGACGACGGCCGCGAGCGCTGCCAGAACCGGCCAGGGAATAAAGGGCGAAAAATCAACCGTCATGTCATTGCCCCAGCCGTTCGAGGAGCGCGGGGATGTGGACCTGATCGGTCTTGTAGTTGCCCGTCAGCATATACATCATGATGTTGACGCCGGCGCGATAGGAGTATTCGCGCTGCATCTCATCCGGCGGAACGGTCGGCAGCATCGGTGCGCCGTTCTGATCGACCGCCCAGGCCCCGGCTAAATCGTTGCCGGTGATCAGGATCGGCGAAACACCGTCGGCCGAGGCCGTCGATTTGGTGTCCGAGGCCCGGTTGTCCTGCCTCGACTCGATCCAGAGCGGGCTTCCGGAATAGCGGCCCGGGAAGCTGGAGAGCAGGTAGAAGGACTTCGTCAGAACGTGGTCCGAAGGAACCGGCTCCAGCGGGGGGATGTCGAGATTGGCGAGGATCTGCTGCAGGCGCTCGCCGTTGGCACTCGTGGCACCTCCATTGTTATCCAGGGAGGAGAACTGGTCGCGCGTGTCGAAAAGCACGGTGCCGCCGGCGCGCATATAGGCGTCGACGCGGTTGATCGCAGCCGTCGAGGGCATCGGCGCGGAGGCAGAAACCGGCCAGTAAATGATAGGATAGAAGGACAGCTCGTCCTTCGTGAGATCAAGGCCGACGGGCGGCGCAGGCTCCAGTGTCGTGCGGAAGGTCAGGAACTCGGTCAGGCCTTCAAGGCCGTGCTCGGAAATATTGTCGACATCCTGCTCGCCGGTGACGACATAGGCGAGGTGGGTATTGTCCAATCGCTGGAAAATCTGGTCGTCGCCGGGCTTGGAATCGTCGGCGCGCAATTGCGAGGGTTGCAGGAAGAAGGTCGTGCTGACGGCGACTGCGATGATCGCCGCGGGCCGGGTTGCAGAACGCAGCCGGGAGAAAGCGCCGCCCATGAACATGACGACGAGGCTGTCTGCCAGGAGCAGCAGGAAGGCGATGAGGAAGAGAGCGGGCTTGGCGGACCAGGTTTCACCGCCGATCAGGCCCTCGCGCAAGACATTGATGCCGGCTGTGTCGAGCGGCCTCAGCTCGGCGTTATTCGGCAATACATTCAATGCGGTAAAGCCGTCTTCCGAACCATAGAGTCCAGGGGGATTGTCGAAATTGGAAACGGGCTCGGTCTTTGCGTTCGGGATCAACGGCCGCGCCGTGCCGGTCTCCGTCGTGAGCACGCCCTTCGCCGTCAGCAGGCGGAAGGGCGGCAGGGCTTCAGCGGTCGTTGCAGCACCCGCTTCAGAGGTGACGCCGCCGGAGCGGGAGAGCTGAACGATGCGACGCAGCATCTCGACGAAATTGCCGGAGATCGGCAGGTTGGACCACGTTGCCTCGGCACTGACATGGAAAAGCACGATACGGCCCGCATTGATCGGCTTGGTCGTTACCAGCGGCGTGCCGTCGGCAAGGCTTGCCCAGGTGCGCTCGGCAAGATCGGGCGTCGGCTCGGCCAGAACCTGGCGCTTGACGGTCACGTCAGTCGGCTTGGCCATGCCGGCGAAAGGACCGAAGTTCGGAAAATCTGCCAGCGGCTGCGGCTCGGCCCAGGAGAGCGCGCCGCCAAGCGCACGCTCGCCCTGGCGCAACGTCACCGGCACCAGCGGATCGTCTGCGGGAGCGGCGGCAAGGCGCGGTCCGGCGAAGCGGATCAGCGTGCCGCCATTGGCGATCCAGCGCTGCATCGGCTCATAGGTTTCCTGCGGCAGCCGGCCGATATCGGCCATGATGATAACGGATGGATTCTGCGACAGCAGATCGGGGATGGAGGCAGCGAGATCCGGCGTGTTCGGCTGGATCAGATCGGCATAAGGCTGCAATGCGCGCTGGATGTAATAGAGAGGCGATAGCAGCGGCTGGAATTCATCGCCCGCTTCGCCGGAAAGCAGCACCACGCGGCGGCGCTTGAAGCCATCGTCGAGCAGATGGACCGAACCTGCCGTTGCGAGATTGTCGATGCTGACGCGGGCGAAATCGTTGCGCATCTCGAAGGGGGCGGGGATCGAGCCGGAGGCGACCGACTGCCCGGGCTGGAAATCAACCGTGCCTGCGGCAATCGCACGGCCCTGCGCATCCTGCGCCGTCAGCGGCAGCGAGGCGGCGCCCGCGCTGTCCAGGCGAGTCGCGGTCACGCTCATGGCGTCGGCGGCGTTCGTGGCACCGCTGATCGCGATCGTCCGTGCGGTATCGCCTTCGATGAGACGGAGCTCGGCAGGCTTCAGATCGGCGAGCTGGCGGATGGTCGCATCGTTTTCCTTGGCGGCAGCGCCGTCGGAAAGGAAGGCGAGCGTCCCTGGTTTCGTGCCGTTGAGGGCGGCGCGCAATGCCTCGAAGGCGCGTTCGCGATCCGGAACGAGCGGCTGCGGTTCTGCAGCGCGCAGCATGTCGCGGGCCGCCGTTGTGGTGCCCGGCACAGCATTGTTGGTGGGATCGGCGGTAAAGGCGACCGCGACGGGGGCGCCGGCGGATTCGGCGTCGTCGATCAGCGCTTCGGCGGGTTGCACGCGCCGTTGCCAATCCGGCGCCGTTGCCCAGCCATTGTCGGCGAAAAGAACGAGCGGACCGCCTGCGGCGAGGGAATTGGTGCGCGGATTGAAAACCGGATCGGCGATCGCAAGGATCACGGCAGCGGCGAGCAGCATTCGAAGCAGCGTCAGCCACCAGGGGCTTTGAGCGGGCGTTTCCTCGCGCTTCAGTACGGCGGCCAGTATCTTCAGCGGCGGGAAGACTTCGGATTTCGGGCGCGGCGGCGTAAGCCGCAGCAGCCACCAGATGACCGGCAGGGCGACAAGCGCGCCGAGGATTGCAGGATAGGCGAAAGCAAAGGGAAGGGCGCTCATAACAGCCCCCCATGTGTCGCCTTGGCCGGCATCCCGGACAGATACATATGCACCGCAACCAGTGCTTCGGATGCCAGGTGATCGGTGCGATGGGTGACGAACGTCCAGCCGAGATGTCGAAGCGATTGGCCGAGATCGTCGCGGCGGGCCAGATAGGCGCTGCTATAGGCTTCGCGGATGTTTTCCGCGCGGCCGGACACGAGTTTCGAGCCGGTTTCCGGATCGGTGAATTCAGTACGGCCGGTATAGGGGAAAAGCTCTTCGGCGGGATCGGCGATTTCGACCACGTGGCCGCGAAGGCCGCGACGGGCAAGCGGTGTGAGGCGGGCCATGATCGCCGGCGCATCGTCCAGGAAATCGCCGATGAGCACGAGATCGCTCCAGCCGCGGATCATGGCGACGTCCGGCAGCCCGCCCGGTAGCGGCGCATGCATGAGCGCGGTTGCAAGCCGCTCGGCGGCATTGCGGGCGGCGACCGGTTCCATGACGCCCGGACAACCAATGCGTTCGCCGGAGCGCGCAAGGATTTCAGCGAGCGCCAGCATGATGACGAGCGCGCGGCTTTCCTTCGAGACACTGCCGAAGGTCGACTTGTACATCATCGAGGGCGACATGTCGGCCCACAGCCAGATGGTGTGGGCGGCTTCCCATTCGCGCTCGCGAACATAGGTATGGTCGTCGCGGGCGGAGCGACGCCAGTCGATGCGCGATAGGCTTTCCCCCTCGGTATAGGGGCGGAACTGCCAGAAATTTTCGCCGATACCGCGCTTGCGGCGGCCATGCCAGCCGGCAATCACGGTATTGGCGATGCGCTTTGCTTCGACCAGGCAGTCCGGCACCAGAGAGGCCCGCTGTCTTGCGCGGGCGAGGGCATCGCTGCCAGGGGTCGGATTGACGATCTGTCCGATAGATGCCACGCGTCCGGCTTCCTTATCCTTTGGCTTGCTTGACGAGGCCGGCGATGACATCGCGGACCGACATGCCCTCGGCACGTGCAGCGAAGGTAAGCGCCATGCGGTGTTCGAGAACGGGTTCGGCAAGTGCATGGATATCGTCGAGCGACGGCGCCAGACGGCCTTCATAGAGCGCACGGGCGCGGGCGCAGAGCATCATCGCCTGGCCGGCGCGCGGACCCGGGCCCCAGGCCACATTCTTGTCGGTCGCAGCGTTGCCCTGGCCGGGGCGGGCGGAGCGGACAAGATCGAGGATCGCATCGACGACCTTGTCGCTCACCGGCATCTGACGGATGAGCTTCTGGATTTCCATCAGCCGCCCGGCATCGAGGACGGCTTGCGGCTTCGTTTCGCTGATGCCGGTCGTTTCGAGCAGGATCTGGCGTTCGGCGGCAAGCTCGGGATAGTGCACGTCCACCTGCAGCAGGAAGCGGTCGAGCTGAGCTTCCGGCAGCGGGTAGGTGCCTTCCTGCTCCAGCGGGTTCTGGGTGGCGAGAACGTGGAACGGCGTCGGCAGGTCGTAGCGCTGGCCGGCGATCGTGACGTGATATTCCTGCATCGATTGCAGCAGCGCCGACTGCGTGCGCGGTGAGGCGCGGTTGATCTCATCCGCCATCAGCAGTTGGGCGAACACCGGGCCCTTGACGAAGCGGAAGGAGCGGCGCCCGTTCTCGTCCTGGTCCATCACTTCGGAACCGAGGATGTCCGACGGCATCAGGTCCGGCGTGAACTGGATGCGGTTCGCGCCGAGGCCGAGCACTTCGCCGAGCGTGGTCACCAGCTTGGTCTTTGCAAGGCCGGGCACGCCGACCAGAAGTGCATGGCCGCCTGAAAGAACAGCGAGCAGGGTGTTTTCGACGACGCTTTCCTGGCCAAAGATCACCTTCGAGACTTCTTCGCGCACAAGTGCGATATCGGCGAGCGCCTTTTCTGCGGCAGCGATGATTTCCTTCTCCCCGAGGCTATCTTCGGTCTTCATCATACCCATCAAGTATCTCCAACGGCTGAATCATTC
Organism: Rhizobium sp. SEMIA 4085; assembly: GCF_013004495.1. Lineage (NCBI taxonomy): Bacteria > Pseudomonadati > Pseudomonadota > Alphaproteobacteria > Hyphomicrobiales > Rhizobiaceae > Rhizobium > Rhizobium sp. SEMIA 4085. The sequence goes on along the minus strand of NZ_JABEPH010000033.1, from coordinate 21,685 downwards.
GTCGCGAATCGGCGGACTTACGCCTCTGGCTCGTACCCTATAGAGTTATGGATATGTTGCGGGCTGACAAGTTCGTTCCAAATGACTATCTCGTGACTATTCTATCGTTAAGAGCAAACCGGGACAGAAGAATGGCAGCGCAAGAGATCAGGGCGAGTGAAGATGCCGCAGGGCTTGCCGCGCTGATTTCGCGCGCTGCAGGCGAAACCGGCGACAAGACGCGCGGACTTCCGCCGGTCGAAAAATGGAATCCGCCCTTCTGCGGCGATATCGACATGGAAATCCGCGCCGACGGCACATGGTTCTACTTGGGAACGCCGATCGGCCGTGCGCCCCTGGTTCGCCTGTTTTCCACCGTCCTGCGCAAGGACGAGGACGGAAAGACCTATCTCGTCACCCCTGTGGAAAAGATCGGGATCAGGGTCGCTGACGCTCCGTTCGTCGCCGTCGAGATGAGCGTGACGGACCGCAATGGTCAGCAGGTGCTGACATTCCGCACCAATACCGGCGATGTCGTCGAGGCCGGCAAGGAGTATCCGCTGCGCTTCGTGATTCATGGAGAAAACAGCGAGTTGAAACCCTATCTGCATGTGCGCGGACGTCTCGAGGCTCTGGTATCGCGGGCCGTGATGTATGAACTGGCCGATCTCGGCGAGATTGCGGATATCGAGGGCAGGGAAATGTTCTGCGTCCGCTCGGCCGGCTGCGTTTTCCCTGTCATGGCCGCCGATGAACTGGATATGCTGTCCCGATGAGCAATGCCCCGACCCAAGCCTACCCACTCTATTCCGCGGCCGAATTCCGCCGCCGGGCGCTCAATCAAAACGGCGGGCCGGTCGATCATTCCTGGCGGGATCACGGTGACCACATCCTCAATCCGGATATCGTCGCGATGGTCGAGGGCTTTCGCCTACGCGACGCCGCTGTGCTGGTGCCGGTGGTCGACGACGGCGACGAGGCGCGGGTCATCTTCACCAAGCGCACGGCAAACCTGCGCAAGCATTCCGGCCAGATATCCTTTCCTGGCGGTGCGGTCGATGCTACGGACATTTCTCCGGAGATGGCGGCGATCCGCGAGACACAGGAAGAGATCGGCATTGCCGGCTCCTTTGTAGAGACGGTCGGACGCCTGCCGCACTATCTCGCCGCGACCGGCTTCCGCATCACGCCGGTGCTTGGCGTCGTCCAGCCGGGGTTCGAGCTGAAGCCCAATCCGCGGGAAGTCGACGACGTCTTCGAGGTGCCGCTTTCTTTCCTGATGAACCCGCAAAACCACACCCGCGACAGGCGCTTGGTCGAGGGTATCGACCGGCATTTTTACCGCATGCCCTATGAAAGCTGGATGATCTGGGGCATCACGGCGGGTATCGTGCGCACCCTTTACGAGAGGCTTTACGCATGACCAGCCTTGCTGATGAAGCATGGTTCAAGGACCCCCGCCTTCAGCGCGTCTTCGCGCTCCTGAACGCAGACGGCGGGGAGGGGCGCGTCGTGGGCGGCGCCGTGCGCAACAGCCTGATGGGGCTTCCAGTAAGCGATATCGACATCGCGACGACGCTGACGCCGGACGCCGTGACGGAACGGGCGAAGGCATCCGGCAGCAAGGCGATCCCCACCGGCATCGAGCATGGCACCGTGACGCTGGTGATCGAAGGAAAGCCGTTCGAAGTGACGACGCTGCGCACCGACGTCGAGACTGACGGGCGCCGCGCCAGGATCGCCTTCAGCACCGACTGGCAGGCGGATGCGGAACGGCGCGACCTGACGATCAATGCCCTTTACATGACTTCCAAGGGTGAGGTGGTCGATCTCGTCGGCGGACTTGCCGATATTGAAAAGCGCAACATCCGTTTCATTGGGGATGCGGCGACACGGATTGCCGAGGACTACCTGCGCATCCTGCGGTTCTTCCGCTTTTTTGCTCACTACGGCTCCGGCCGGCCCGATGCAGACGGACTGCGGGCCTGTTCGGCGGCGCGGTCGAAGCTCACTACACTTTCGTCCGAAAGGATTTGGTCCGAACTTCGCAAGCTGCTTGCTGCCGACGATCCGGGCCGGGCGCTGCTCTGGATGCGGCAGGTTTCGGTGCTCAGCGAAGTCCTGCCGGAGACGGAGAAATGGGGCATCGACGCCATCCCGGCACTGGTCGCTACCGAAAAGGCGCTCGGCTGGAAGTCCGATCCGCTTCTTCGGCTCGCTTCGATCGTTCCGCCCGATGCCGAACGGCTGGAGAAGATGGCGGTCCGCCTGAGATTTTCGAATGCCGAAGCGGCCTATTTCAGGGCCTGGGCGGCGGCGCCCCCCGTCGATGACGAAATGTCTGCCGCGGCCTTCGACCGGCTGCTCTACCGCAATCGTGTGGACGGTATCGTCACGCGCCTGAAGCTCGCGCTCGCCGTTGCTCGCGGCAAGGCGGAAGGCGACATGAAGGAAATGAGCCGGTCGGCAAGGCTCGGCAAGCTGTTGGATCGGGCCCTGACGTGGAAGAGACCGCAATTTCCAATCGGCGGCAGCGATGTCGTTTCCACCGGAATTCCCGCAGGCCCGCGTGTCGGCGAGACGCTTGCGAAACTCGAAAACCAATGGATCGACGAGAATTTTGCCGCCGACCGGGCGATGCTGCTCGCCCGGCTGAATGAACTTTCGAAGTGATCAGGCCGCTGTCGCTTCGTCGCGGATGCGGGCCTTGATGTTGTCGATCATGTTTTCGCGAATGGTCGTTTCACCGTGGGCGGACTTCATGTGCTCGACCGCGCGGCGGACGACTTCGGCGTCCTCATCGGCGCGTGTGTGCCAGGTGCAGCCCGGAACGAGCGTACCGCATTCGTAAAGTCGCATTGTCTACTCCTTTGTCGGAACATGACAGGATGATCGCGCTGACACGCGGTTCTCCAAGATGTGCGAAACTTCAATGTGCGAAACGGAGAGAAGGTTCCGGCCGATGATGACATCGGCCGGCAAATCACATGCGATATTCCGGCATCGCCCAGGCGCGGAAGCAGTCGGACGACTGGTACGGCGCATTCGAATTTGCGCCTTCTTTTGCCTGTCCGCGCAGTTCTTCGAGCGATTTTCCGGCAGCAAGCTGCAACCTCACCTGTTCGATGAAGCAGGAAAGGGGCAGGTCCGAGCCGCTCGTGGCTCGCATTTCTTCGGCAATGCGGTTCAGGAAATCCGGGGTCTCGATTGCGCGGGATGCCTCCCGAACATCCCCAGACGGCGGCGAACCGCTCTGTATCATCATGACAATCCTCCTCCGATTGTTACGCAACACAAGCTCAGTTTAGCACGTTAGTTTAGCGCATGCTCACGCTTCTTAAAGGCCATGTAATGTATTTTTACCCGTACGCTTGCGTACGGTCATGGCCACCGGACGACCGGCGGCATCGACGAGAGGATCGACTCTATATTGCCTCCCGTCTTCAACCCGAAGATTGTACCGCGATCGTAGAGCAAATTGAACTCGACGTAGCGCCCGCGCCTGATCAATTGTTCGTCACGGTCGGCTTCGGTCCATTCCTTGTTGAAATTGGAGCGGACGATTTTCGGATAAACCATGGCGAAGGCCCGGCCGACATCGCGGGTGAAAGCGAAGTCGGCATCCCAGCCGCCGGCTTCCTCGCTCGAATGCAGCCAGTCATAAAAGATGCCGCCGATGCCGCGCGGCTCGTTGCGGTGCTTCAGGAAAAAGTATTCGTCGCACCATTTCTTGTAAGCGCCGTAGTCGGCGACGGGCGAATGGCTGCGGCAGGCAATTTCCATAGCCTTGTGGAAGAGGCGACTATCGTCGTCTTCCTGCGTGCGGCGCCGGTCGAGCACCGGCGTCAGGTCCGCACCGCCCCCGAACCAGCGGCTGGAGGTGACGACCATGCGGGTGTTCATATGCACTGTGGGGACATTGGGGTTCACCGGATGGGCGATCAGCGAAATACCTGAGGCCCAGAACCGGGGGTCTTCGCTGGCACCCGGCATCTGGGCGCGCAGATCGGGCGCGAATTCCCCATACACCGTGGAGGTATGCACGCCGACCTTTTCGAAAACGCGGCCGTGCATCATCGACATCCGGCCCCCGCCGCCGGCGCCATTTTCACGCGACCACTCCTTGCCGACGAAACGGCCGGGCTCCTGGTCCGAAAGAGTGCCGGTCAGCTCGTCTTCCAAGGCCTCGAAGGCGGCGCAGATCGTATCGCGCAACCCTTCGAACCAAGTGCGCGCGGCGACCTTCTTTTCTTCGATATCGTCCGGCAGGCCGATCGGCAGGTCTGGTCGTTCCATCATTATCCCCAGCAGTCGTTATTGCGTCACAAGCGACTCGATCATCGCTGATTACGGTTTCGTGGTATCAGGTGCCTCGGTGCCTTGCCAGCCGGCGGAAAGCCGCAGTCGAGGCAGCAAAGATTCGACTCGCAAATTGATATTTTCAATACTACCTTTCCCGCTAAGAGGTAGGTTTCATGACTAAAATCCCGGGACCTCCGTCGTTTGACGGCTTGAAGCGCAGGATCGAACGGCATCGGGCGGAAGGCAATGCCCGCAAGGGTGATCACTTCGTGCGCCAGACCTATCGGCTTGGCCTGCTTGACGCGCGGGCAAAGGCGCGCGAATGGTTTGCCGAATACCCGAAGGCGGCCTATTGGACCGAAGTGGAAAGCTGGCGGCAGCTCGATAACGACCAGATCGAATTCACCATGCGCCGGCTGCCTTCCGCCGACTGACCGTCATTGCGCAGGCGTGCGCAGGCGGCTCTCGATGAGCAATCCGCTCTCGTCGAGGATCGGATGCGCGACCGAGACGATATGGGCGTTGATGCGTTTTAGATCGCGCAGCATGTCGAGATGCAGTGAACTCGTCTGCAGGCTGTCGGCGTAGCCCTCGCGCAGGCGTTCAAGGTGGCGTTCGGCGGATTGCTTCTCCATCCTGCGGACTTCGACCTTCACTTCCATCATCTGTTTGGCGAGATTGAAGTCGCGTGTCACGAAGATCGTTTGCGCGATCCGCAGGTTGTCGATCGTCAAATGGAAGAGCTTCTTGAGCTCCTGGTAACCGTCGTCGGAAAACCGCAGGCCGAGCGAAACCTTTTTGCTGATCTGTGGCAGCAGGCCCTTTTCGATGATATCGCCGATATGCTCGAGGTTGATCGCGTAGTCGATGATGATGATCGAGTGGCGGCCGTTCTCTTCACTCAGGCCCTCGCGGCCGAGCTTGGAAAGATAGACCTTCACTTCCTGCTGCAGGCTATCGACCCGCTTTTCGAGCGTGGGAATTTCCTTGAGCTTCGTCAGGTCGTCCTGCTCGAAGGCGTCGGAGGCTCGGATCAGCATGCGCTCTATGAGGTCGCCGACGCCGAGGACTTCGCGAGTGGCGCTTGCAAGCGCCACGACGGGCGTCGACAGTTCCTGCTGGTCAAGATATTTCGGCGCATTGTCGGTTTGTGCTTCCTCTGGAACGAGACGCAGCATCAACTGCGACAACAGGCGCGAGAACGGCCAGGCGACAGCGGCGAGGATCAGGTTGAAGCCGAGATGCGCATCGACCGGAAGCTTGGCGGGATCGAGCCGCAGCATTTCCAGAAGCTCGGCGCCGTAGCCGGCAAGCGGGAGTGCGATCGCACATCCGGCGGCCCGCACGATCAGGTTGCCAAGCGTAACGCGCTTTGCCGAGGCCGGTCCGCCAAGCGAAGCGACGACCGGCGGAATTGCGCCGCCGAGATTGGCACCCAAAACGAGAACGATCACCAATCCCGCCGAGAGAATACCGGTCGATGCCAGGGAAAGGATCAGGACAACGGCGGCAAGGCTCGACGAGGAGACGAAGGCAATGCCGGCGGAGAACACAAGCGCCACCGGCCAGGCGTTGTCGAGCAGGCCGATAAAGGCGGCAAGCGCGGGCGACTGGCGCATAGGCTCTGTCGCGCCGCTCAAGAGATGCAGAGACAAGAGCATCAGGCCGATGCCGATCAGTGCGATGCCACCACCTTGGCGTGCGGTCGAGCCGCTGCGATAAAGGATGATGCCCACTAGGATGACGAGCGGCGACAACCATTCGATACCGGTCGCAACGATCCAGGCTGTGACGGCCGTGCCGACATTGGCACCGAGCAGGACGATCTGCGCCATGCGTGGCTTCACCAGTTCGCGCTCAACGAAGGAGGCGACCATCAGCGCCGTTGCCGTGGAGCTTTGCAATGCCAGCGTTGCGACGAAGCCTGAAACGAAGGAGCGCAAGCCGCCACGCGTACCCGTCGCAAGACCTGTGCGCAGCCGCGCTCCGAAGGCCCGAGACACACCGTCCTTCACCTGCGCGAGGCCGAACAGCAGCAGGGCTACCGCGCCGAACAGGTTTATCATGACGATCGTGGATTCCATTCTCTGCTGGTCTTTTCTTCTCGTTCACGGCCGGCGCAATGCCGTGCAATCTGTGTCTCAGCGCATTGCCATCTCTTTGAAATCGCGGCCTGGTTCTCACTTTTTGATTGTCCGGCTAATCATAATACGCCTGTTCCTGGATATCACAACGCCGTTTACGACATATCATGGCGAGGCTTCGCGAAGTCTCTCAGAAGCGAAATCAACGCCAGACAGTCTGTCGCATGGCCTCTCCGGCGATCATCGCGGCGGAGACCGCGACATTGATCGAGCGCTGCCCCTGGACCATCGGGATCAGGATACGCCCGGCGGCCTTTTCATGAACATGATCCGGAACGCCTGCGCTTTCGCGGCCAAACAGCAAAATGTCGTCCGGCCGGAATGCGAAGTCCGTGTAGCGGACCGATGCCTTGGTGGAGGCGAGCACGATGCGGCGGCCCGTTGGAGCCCGCCATTGCTCGAAGCGATCCCAACTGACATGACGGGTAAGCGCAACGGCTGCGATATAGTCCATGCCGGCGCGTTTCAGGTTGCGGTCGGAAATGTCGAAGCCGGCGGGCTCGATGATGTCTACGGCCACTCCGAGGCAGGCGGCAAGACGCAGGATCGTGCCGGTATTGCCGGGGATGTCGGGCTGATAGAGCGCCAGTCTGAGATCGGTCATGCGAAATTCCATCTTGCTGCTTGAGGCAAAGAGACCTATTTCAACTGTGATTTCGGCGCAACAAGGCGCCTTTTGCCCCTGAATTGTTCAATTTTTTCCGATTTTGGACTGGAAATTTCGCAATTTTCGCGTTATTGGTGCACATCTTCAATCGCCAGCTAGGGAGGGCCGACATGAATATTCTGATGCTTACGCGCCTTCCAGCCGCGATACCAAGCGTGGCGATATCGCGCTCCTGAGCGCAAGCTTTCTAAAATTCCCCTTTTTTGATCCATTGCGCGGCTGTCGTGGCCTCGCCCCTCGAACGTCCGGTTCCCATATGCGCCTTAGTGCATTTTGCGCAGGCCGGGAGGTGGAACGGTGAAGTTCCGGAGCACTTTTCATGTTTAGCTGGTTCGAACAGCGACTGAACCCCTTTCCGAGTGAGGAGCCGGTCGTTCCCCCGAAGGGTCTTTTTGCCTTCTGCTGGCACTATACGAAGCCTGCGGCGCCCTGGCTTGCAGCCATGGCCGTGCTGACGGCGCTGATTGCGATCGGCGAAGTGGCACTCTTCCAGTTCCTCGGCGATATCGTCGATTGGCTGACGAATGCCGACAAGGCGACGTTCCTGCAGAATGAATGGCACAAGCTTGCCTGGATGGCGGCTTTGATCCTCGTCGGCCTGCCGCTGGCGGCTGGGCTCGATTCACTTATCATGCATCAGGTCCTGCTCGGCAATTACCCGATGATCGCGCGCTGGCAGATGCACCGCTTCCTGCTGCGCCACAGCATGACCTTCTTCGCCAACGAATTTGCCGGACGCGTTGCGACCAAGGTGATGCAGACCTCGCTTGCCGTTCGTGAAACAACGATGAAGATCCTCGACGTCTTCGTCTATGTCGTCACGTACTTTCTGACGATGATTATCGTGATCGCAGCGGCGGACTGGCGGCTGATGGTGCCAATCCTGGTCTGGCTGGCCATCTATGTCAGCATCGTGTCGTATTTCGTGCCCCGGCTGCGCAGGATCGCGGCGCAGCAGGCGGATGCGCGCTCTATGATGACGGGCCGGGTGGTCGACAGCTACACGAACATTGCGACCGTCAAGCTCTTCTCGCATGCGGGCAGGGAGGAAGGCTATGCCAAGGCCGGAATGGACGAGTTCCTGCAGACGGTGCACCAGCAGATGCGTCGCGTCACGCTGTTCCACGTGTGCGTCTATATCAACAACTGCGTGGCGCTCTTCGTCATCTCCGGCCTGTCGATCTGGTTCTGGCTGAATGGCCAGATTTCGGTCGGCGCGATCGCCATTGCAATCGGCCTTGCGATGCGCGTCAACGGCATGTCGCAATGGATCATGTGGGAGGTATCGGCGCTCTTTGAAAACATCGGCACGGTCTATGACGGCATGGAGATGATGACGAAAAACCACGACATCACCGACAAGCCCGATGCACCCCCGATGCAGGCGAAGAGGGGTGCGATCCATTACGAACGCATCCGCTTCCACTACGGCAAGGGCAAGGGCGTCATCGACAACCTATCGCTCGATATCAAGGCGGGTGAGAAGGTTGGCCTTGTCGGCCGCTCCGGCGCTGGTAAGACGACTCTGATGAACCTGCTGCTGCGCTTCTACGATTTGGAAGCCGGCCGCATCACCATCGACGGCCAGGATATCTCGCTGGTGTCGCAGGAAAGCCTCCGCTCGCTGATCGGCGTGGTGACGCAGGATACGTCGCTGCTGCACCGCTCGATCCGCGACAATATCGCCTACGGCCGTCCGGATGCGACGGACGCGGATGTGATCGAGGCGGCGAAGCGGGCAAATGCCTGGGAGTTCATCGAAGGGCTTGTCGATATGCAGGGCCGCAAGGGGCTTGACGCGCAGGTCGGCGAGCGCGGCGTGAAGCTGTCCGGTGGCCAGCGCCAGCGCGTTGCGATCGCCCGGGTGTTCTTGAAGGACGCGCCGATCCTGGTGCTCGACGAGGCGACCTCGGCGCTCGATTCCGAAGTGGAAGCGGCGATCCAGGAGAACCTTTTCGCGCTGATGGAAGGCAAGACGGTGATCGCGATCGCCCATCGCCTGTCGACGCTGACGGAGATGGACCGCCTGATCGTGCTCGACAAGGGCCGGATCATCGAGGCCGGCTCGCACGTCGATCTCGTCAGTCAGGGCGGCATATATGCCGATCTTTGGACCCGCCAGTCCGGCGGCTTCCTTGCCGATCATTCCCAAGAAGCGGAGGAAGCGGCGGAGTAAAGCGAAAGGCCCTCCCGGCGAAAGCCGGGAGGGCTTCTTAATCGTTTGAGGCCAGTTAAGAAGCCCTGTTATCCTGATCAGGACAAATGGCGGCATTCCTCGCGTTCAGCACGGTCGGCGCGAGCTGCCGCAGGCGCTGATTTACAGGCTGTCTGCCCAGTCTCTTACCCTGTGACGCTCGACCACGACGATGGCGCCTGTCATCGTGCGGAATGCCGTCAGGCGGCGCTCTTCCTCGTTGTCCAGCCATGCGGCAACCGCCTCGCTGACGATCGTGTCGCGCGATATGCCGAGTTGGGCTGCGGTTTCATCGAGTCTGTCCGCAAGCGGGAGCGGAATATGCGACGCGAGCACCCTCGTTTCCATGACGGTATTTCTCCGATAAGCGGCTATTGTACTCCGAGATCGTGACGAGGTCAGCGACATTCAACATGGATGCCGCCGATGTTACCGAAAATTACCGAAATATAAGGTTGTGTCCGCCCTCCGTTACCTTTGCCGCAGGGTTGTCTCGGACTATAACGCAATGATGCTCCTGCGCCCGATACTCAATCTGTTTGAAAACTGGATCGATCCGTTCCGCCGGCGCGGCAATATACAGCCGCCGCGTTCGACGGCCGGCTTCATCTGGTTCTACATTGGCCAGGCGAAATGGCCCTTCGTCGCGATGCTCGTCCTCGGCGGCATGTCGGCGGCGATCGAGGCTTCGCTTTTCTGGTTTGTCGGACGGCTGGTCGATATATTGAGCACCGTCAGGCCGGGCGTTGGCTGGAGCGAGATGCTTGCCGCACACGGCAGCGAGCTCTTCGGAATGCTGGCTTTGATCGGCTTTGTCCGTTTCGTTGTGGTCTTCCTCATCGCACTGGTCGATCAGCAGGTCATCACGCCGGGTTTTTACAATCTCGCGCGCTGGCAATCCTATCTCCACGTCTCGCGCCAATCGCTGCATTTTTTCCAGAGCGATTTTTCCGGGCGGATTGTGACGAAGGTCTGGTCGGCCGGCCAGGCGGTGGGCGATCTCGTGACCTCGCTCATGGAGAGCGTCTGGTTCGTTGGAATCTACGCGGCGACGACGCTGGTGCTGGTGGCTCAGCTCGATTTTTCGCTTGCGGCCGTCGTGCTGTTCTGGCTCGCTGCCTTCGGCGTGCTCGCCCGCTATTTCGTGCCTCGCATCCGCTATCACTCGCGCGAGACTGCGGAAGCCGCCTCGATGCTCAACGGCCGCATGGTCGATTCATACAGCAACATCCAGACGCTGAAGCTTTTCGCTCGTCACGAGGAAAGCGACCGCTACATGCGCCAGGGTTTCGATATCTATCAGGATACCGTGCTGCGCTTTACCCGGTTCATTACCGGTGTACGTGCCTCCATGGCGCTGCTTTCCGGCCTGATGATCGTGACGATGGGCGGGTTAAGCGTCGATCTGTGGCTGCGCGGGTTGGTGAGTTCCGGTTCCGTGGCTTTTTCGCTGGCCCTCGTCCTGCGCCTCAACTTCCTTCTTGGCCGCCTGATGACGCAGTTCAACGGCATCATGCGCAATCTGGGCACGATCCAGAATGCTGCCGAATTAATCTCGCAGCCGCTCGGTCTCGTCGATCGGCCCAATGCTCCCGATCTCGTCGTCCGCGAGCCTAGCATCCGCTTCGAAAACGTGTCCTTCCATTACGGCCGGGGCAAGGGTGTCATCGAGAATTTCTCGCTGACCGTCGCACCCGGCGAGAAGGTCGGAATCGTCGGGCGCTCCGGCGCCGGCAAGTCGACGCTGGTCAATCTGTTGCTGCGCCTCTACGACCTTGAAGGCGGGCACATCCTTGTCGATGGCCAGGATATTGCTGCGGTCAGCCAGGAGTCGCTGCGCATGCAGATCGGCGTCGTCAGCCAGGATACGTCGCTGCTGCACCGTTCGGTCCGGGACAACATCCTCTTCGGCCGGCCCGATGCGGACGAGGAACGGCTGCTCGATGCCGCACGGCGGGCAGAGGCGCTCGGCTTCATCGAGCGCTTGCACGATCAGCAGGGGCGCAAAGGTTTCGACGCGCATGTCGGCGAGCGCGGCGTGAAGCTTTCCGGCGGGCAGCGGCAACGTATCGCAATCGCGCGCCTCATGCTGAAGGACGCACCGATCCTGGTGCTCGACGAGGCGACCTCAGCGCTCGATTCCGAGGTGGAAGAGGTGATCCAGTCCAATCTGAGCCGGATCATGGAGGGGAAGACTGTGCTGGCCATCGCTCACCGCCTTTCGACGATTGCCGCGCTCGATAGGCTGATTGTTGTCGATCGCGGCCGAATCATCGAAGAAGGCACGCATAAATCCCTGGTCGAAAGAGGCGGGCTTTATGCCGAGCTATGGGCGCGCCAGTCCGGCGGCTTCCTCGGTGCAGGCGAAGATATGCCCGGGCGTGAGGCGAGGGCTGTTTAGGCAAGCGTCTTCCAGTAAGGCTCCGATCCGCTGAATCCAAGGGATTGCGGTAGAAAATTCATCTGAAAATACCCGCGACATTGTGGCCTCATACTATTGTCAAGGCTGGACATAATTTGCGATCAAGCATAGAACGCGCCGGATTGGCGGGGAATCTAAGGCCGAATTGTGTCTGTGTAGATTCGCCGCTTAGATGGGCAGGGCGGAATTCCGCGAAAATTGCGCAGAGGATGGTTTAGCCGTGAGCGAACACGAAACGACAAGCGAGGCTTCAGGGGAGCCCACGCGCCGTGATTTCCTTTATCTCACCACTGGTATGGCAGGCGCCGTCGGCGCTGCGGCGTTCGCTTGGCCGTTCATCGATCAGATGCGTCCGGATGCGTCCACGCTCGCTCTTGCTTCCATCGAAGTCGACGTATCGAGCCTCGGGCCGGGCATGTCGCTGACCGCCAAGTGGCGCGGCAAGCCGGTCTTCATCCGCAACCGTACGCCCGAGGAAGTGAAGGCCGCCGACGAGGTTCCGCTTTCCGATCTCAAGGATCCGATCGCACGCAACGAGAACCTTCCGGCCGAAGCGCAGGCAACCGGTGTCGACCGCTCTGCCGGCAAGGACAAGCAAAACTGGATCGTCATGATCGGTTCGTGCACCCATCTCGGTTGCGTGCCGCTCGGACAGGCCGGCGAATACAACGGTTGGTTCTGTCCCTGCCATGGCTCGGTCTACGACACGGCCGGCCGCATCCGTAAAGGTCCGGCGCCGACGAACCTGCCGATTCCGACCTATTCGTTCGTTTCCGATACAGTGATCAAGATCGGTTGAGGGGAGACTGATTTATGAGTGGCCATTCCAGCTACGAGCCATCAACCGGCCTCGAGAAGTGGATCGATGCGCGCCTGCCGCTGCCGCGCATGGTCTACGACAGCTTCGTTGCATATCCGGTTCCGCGTAACCTGAACTATGCCTATACTTTCGGCGCCATGCTGTCGGTCATGCTGGTCGTACAGATCCTGACCGGCATTGTGCTCGCCATGCATTATGCTGCCGAAACCTCGGTCGCCTTCAATGCCGTCGAAAAGATCATGCGCGACGTCAACCACGGCTGGCTGCTGCGCTATATGCATGCCAACGGCGCCTCCTTCTTCTTCGTCGCGGTCTATCTGCACATTGCCCGCGGCCTTTACTACGGCTCCTACAAGGCGCCGCGCGAAATCCTCTGGATCCTCGGCGTTCTCATCTATCTGCTGATGATGGCGACCGGCTTCATGGGCTACGTTCTGCCCTGGGGCCAGATGTCCTTCTGGGGCGCGACCGTCATCACCGGCTTCTTCTCGGCCTTCCCGCTGGTCGGCGAATGGGTGCAGCAGTTTCTGCTCGGCGGATTTGCCGTTGAAAACCCGACGCTCAACCGCTTTTTCTCTCTGCACTACCTGCTGCCCTTCATCATCGCAGGCGTTGTCGTCTTGCATATCTGGGCGCTGCATGTGACCGGCCAGACGAACCCGACCGGCGTCGAGGTCAAGACCAAGACGGACACCGTCCACTTCACGCCCTATGCAACTCTCAAGGACGCACTCGGCGTTTCGATCTTCCTGCTGGTCTACGCCTACTTCGTCTTCTACATGCCGAATTTCCTCGGCCATCCGGACAACTATATCCCGGCTGACCCGCTGAAGACGCCGGCGCACATCGTTCCGGAATGGTACTTCCTGCCATTCTACGCGATGCTGCGCTCGATCACCTTCAACATCGGTCCGATCGATTCCAAGCTCGGCGGCGTCCTTGTGATGTTCGGCGCGATCATCGTGCTGTTCTTCCTGCCATGGCTCGACACGTCGAAGGTCCGCTCTGCGGTCTACCGCCCCTGGTACAAGATGTTCTACTGGCTGTTCGTGATCGATGCGGTCATCCTCGGCTGGCTCGGTTCCCAACCGGCGGAAGGTGCCTTCGTCCTGATCTCTCAGATCTGCACGCTGCTTTACTTTGCTTTCTTCCTGGTCGCCATGCCAGTGCTTGGTCTCGTCGAGACGCCGCGCCGCATTCCAAACTCGATCACCGAAGCTGTACTGGAAAAGCGTAATCAACAAACAGCTACGGTCAAGGCATAAGCGAGCGGAAGGAATAGAACGATGAAAAAGCTTGTTGCAAGCATTCTGCCGCTCGCAGTCGCAGCTATCCTCGGAACTGCTGCATTCGCACAGGAAGCGACGCACGGCGAGGGCGCTGCTCCTGCGGAGCACGAGGAAGGCGCCACGCCGCACTATCCGCTGAAGCACCCGCGGGAGCAGGACTGGAGCTTCGCCGGCCCGTTCGGTCATTATGACAAGGGCCAGCTGCAGCGCGGCCTGAAGGTCTATACGGAAGTCTGTTCCGCCTGCCATTCGATGAGCCTCGTTCCCTTCCGCATGCTCGGCGAACTCGGCTACTCCGAGGCGCAGGTCAAGGCTTTTGCCGCGAACTACGACGTTCAAGATGGCCCGGATTCTGCGGGTGAGATGTTCACACGCAAGGCTATCCCTTCGGATTATTTCCCGTCGCCATACGCCAACGACCAGGCCGCTGCCGCCGCGAACAATGGCGCGGCCCCGCCGGACTTTTCGCTGATCGCGAAGGCCCGCGGGATAACCCGCGGCTTCCCGCAGTTCGTCTTCGATATCTTCACGCAATATCAGGAAGGCGGGCCGGACTATATCTACTCGCTGCTGACCGGCTATGAAGAGCCGCCGGCGGGTTTCCAGGTTCCCGAAGGCGCGCATTACAACCCTTACTTCAACGCTGCCGCGGCCTTCGCGATGCCGAAGCCACTCGCCGACGATCAGGTGACCTATGACGACGGCACGCCGCAGACCGTCGATCAATACTCCAAGGATGTCTCGGCCTTCCTGATGTGGGCCGCAGAGCCGCACCTCGAAGAGCGTAAGAGCACCGGCTTCATGGTCATCGTGTTCCTGCTGATCTTCTCGGGTCTCATCTTCCTGACGAAGCGCTCGGTCTATGCCAACAAAGAGCACTGAGCGGTTCTAGCCCAACAAGCAAAAGGCGGCTTTCGGGCCGCCTTTTTTGTTGGTTCCATGTCAGTCAGTTGATAGGGTGCAACCGACGAAATGCCCTCGCAGACAGACGGATTTTCCATGAATAATATTGCCTCGGAGCTTGCGGTTAGCATCCGCTCCATCCCGGACTATCCAAAGCCCGGCATTATCTTTCGCGACATCACGACGCTGCTTGGCAATCCGCGGGCGTTTCGCCGCGCTGTGGATGAGCTGGTGCAGCCTTATGCGGGCCTGAAGATCGACAAGATCGCCGGCATGGAAGCGCGCGGCTTCATTCTCGGCGGCGCCGTGGCGCATCAGCTGTCGGCCGGCTTCGTGCCAATCCGCAAGAAGGGCAAGCTGCCGCATGATACCGTGCGGATCGCCTACAGCCTTGAATATGGCGTCGATGAGATGGAGATGCACCGGGATGCGGTTCAGCCGGGCGAGAAGGTCATTCTCGTGGACGATCTGATTGCGACCGGAGGGACGGCCGTCGGCGCGACGAAGCTACTTCGCCAGATGGGTGCGGAAGTCGTCGGTGCGTGCTTCGTCATCGATCTGCCGGATCTCGGCGGCCGCAAGAAGCTCGATGAGCTCGGGGTGAAGGTCCACACGCTGGTCGAATTCGCCGGGCACTGAAGCCCGGCCTTACTCGAATTCGAGTACGCTGCCCTCGAAGCGGATGACAGGCGTGCCATCCTGGTTGACGCCTTCGTTGAGGATCGAATTGAGGAACCAGCCCGGCCGCGATGTGAGAGGCCGGCTGGCAAGCAAGGTCACCGAATAGCTGACAGTCTCGTCGACGAAGACCGGACGCAGCCATTGCAACTTCTGGAAGCCGGGCGAAGGGCCGAGCTTCGGCGGTGCGACGCCCTCCCGGGCAAGTCGTGCGGTTTCCTTTTCCCAATAATCCAGGAAAGTTCGCATCCAGGCGGCGCATGTATGCCAGCCAGAGGCGCAGAGATTGCCGAAGAGCGTCTTCCTGGCGGCTTCCTTGTCAACATGGAAGCGCTGCGGATCGAACCGCGTGGCGAAATGGATGATCCGCTCCTCGGTAAAGGTGTAGCCGCCGATCGCGGCCTTTTCGCCGATCGTATAAAGCTCAGCCATCCTCATGGATTTGTCTCCGCTGTGTCACGCATGCTGAACATGATCCAGTTTTCGCAATAGCAGACCAGATCGCCGTGCTGATTTTGGACCTCATGCTTGAAGCGGGCGATGCCGATCCCGGGCCGCGAGCGCATGGCGCGCGACTCCAGCACCGTCGAACGCCCCGACAGCGTGTCGCCGGCAAGCACGGGCTTCCTCCATTCCATTACGTCGATGCCGGGTGCGCCCTGGGAATGTGAATTCAGCAGAAAACCATAGGCCATCATGCGCATGAAGAGCGCGGACGTATGCCAGCCGGAAGCCGCGAGCCCGCCAAGGATGCTGGCGCGTCCGGCCATCTCGTCCATATGCATCGGCTGCGGGTCGAATTCGGTTGCGAACTCGATGATTTCCTGCGCCGTCACGGCGACCGGGCCTAGCGCAAAGCTGCGGCCCGGCTCGAAGTCTTCAAAAACTAGCTTCATCTGGCCTCGTCCTCCCTCGGCCGTGCGGCCGATCAGGTATTGAAGCGGAAGTGGATCACGTCGCCGTCCTGAACCACGTATTCCTTGCCTTCGTCCCGGGCTTTGCCCGCGTCCTTGGCGCCGGTTTCGCCGCCCAGCGCGACGTAGTCGTTATAGCCGATAGTGAAGGCACGGATGAAGCCGCGTTCGAAATCCGTGTGGATGACGCCGGCAGCCGCCGGTGCCTTGGTGCCGCGCACGAGCGTCCAAGAGCGGGTCTCTTTGGGGCCGACGGTGAAATAGGTGATCAAGTCGAGTAGGTGATAGCCTGCACGGATTAGGCGGTCGAGGCCGGCCTCTTCGAGACCAAGTGCGGAGAGGAATTCCTTGCTCTCTTCTTCCGGCAGTTGAGCCACTTCGGACTCGATCGCGGCGGAGATGATCACGCATTCGGCGCCTTGGGCCTTCGCCATCTCGGCAACAGCCTCGGTATGTTCGTTGCCTGTCGCTGCCTCGGCTTCCGCGACGTTGCAGACGTAGAGTACCGGATGGGAAGTCAGAAGGTTCAAGCCCTTCAGGACTTCGATTTCGTCGGCGCCGAGCGACTTCAGCAATAGACGAGCCGGCTTGCCTTCGTCGAGGAGCTTGATCACCGCTTCCATGACGGGAAGCTGGGTCAGCGAATCCTTGTCCTTGGAGGCAGCGCGTTTGCGGGTTTGCTCGACACGGCGCTCGAGACTTTCAAGGTCGGCAAGCATCAGCTCGGTTTCGATGGTTTCGGCGTCGCTGACCGGATTGATGCGGCCTTCGACATGGGTGATGTCGTCATCCTCGAAGCAGCGCAGGACATGCACGACGGCATCGACTTCGCGGATGTTGGCGAGGAACTTGTTGCCGAGGCCTTCGCCCTTGGACGCGCCGCGTACAAGACCGGCGATATCGACGAAGGAAATGCGGGTCGGGATGATTTCCTTCGAGCCGGCGATCGAGGCGAGTTTCTGCATCCGTGGATCTGGAACGGCGACTTCGCCGGTGTTCGGCTCGATGGTACAGAAGGGATAGTTCGCCGCCTGCGCCGCTGCCGTCTTGGTGAGCGCGTTGAAGAGTGTCGACTTGCCGACATTCGGCAGACCGACGATACCGCATTTGAAGCCCATGACTGGATGTCCGTATTCGCTGAAATCGTTGCCTTGCCTATGGGATAAAGGAGCCATGCGGTCAAGTCTTCCGCCGCTTTTACCGCTGCTCACTTGCCGATCGGGCGACGCTGGCCTATTTTCTGGACGCGGAGATTTCGAGACGTGATATTGCGGATTTCACCGAAAGGGCAGGTGACCTTCACCCAAGGAGACCTAGACCATCTTGGTGTCAAACACCCGGTGACGAGCTTGAACCTGAGCTCTACCTGATCGCAAGCTGTAGTCCGGGCTCGCAATCGACAGCTGAGTGTCGAAATTCCCTAACCGACGATGCTTGTGTTGTTTAGAAACTACCTCTCATGTCATCAACGGGTGGATTTTCCGATGAGTGACAACGACGTTGCCATAAAGCCGAAAACGAAGGTCAAGCTGAAGCTGGATAAGCCCAAGCTCTACAAGGTTCTTCTTTTCAACGACGACTATACGCCACGCGAGTTCGTCGTCATGATCCTCAAAGCCGTTTTCCGTATGAGCGGGGAGACGGGATACCGGGTGATGATGACGGCGCATAAAATGGGCTCCAGCGTGGTCGTCGTCTGCGCCAAGGACATTGCCGAGACCAAGGTCAAGGAGGCGATGGACTATGCCAAGGAGGCAGGCTTCCCGCTGATGTTTACGGCGGAACCCGAAGAATAGGCGCTTTTTAACCAATCTACTTTAGCCGCCATTAGTCAATTGCCGCTAGGTTGCGCCCACGACGGAGGCGCGCATGCATGCTGAGGCCGCTACTTGGCATTATTTCGTCGCCGCGGCGCTCTTTGCGATCTTCGGTGCGATAGGCCATGTCGTCCGTGCGCTGTTCAACGTCTATCCGGACCGGCTTTCGGACAAACCGATCATCGATCTGACCATTTCGGACGGTTATGATCTTTCCGACATGCTCTTCGGAACGGAATATGACGATGCCGGCTACTATCGGCCCGACAGCCTCAAGAACCTGCGCATTGCCTGCTCTATTTCCGTCGTTGCCGGCATTGGCACGATGCTGTTCGTAGAGGATGCCTCGATCCTGATGGCAACGGCGATCGACGACGGAGCCAAGGCACTTTGGGAACTGCTCCTCTACCGCCTTCAAGAGCTGCAATTGCTTTGATCAGCCGGCGCGCCTGATCTGATAGCCGGTCTTATCCTGCATGAAACCGCAGTTTTCCTAGAAACGCAGCGTTGCGGGGTTCTTTGAACCGGCAAGGAGCATCACTTTATAGCAATTCTTCGCCCAGGCCGTTGCGCAGGCATGACGGATCAACGCGCCGGCATAACCTTTCCTGCGATGATCGGCGTGCGTGACGACATTCTCGACCAGAGCGTATGAAGCACCGTTTCGCGTGAGATTGGGTGTGATGATCAGCGTAGCGGATGCAACAGGCATATCGGCGGCCAGCGCGACAGATATGGTCATGCCCGGTTGGGCAAGGATGGTTGAGAAGCGGTCGCTTGCCCAGGCGGGATCGATCGCCGGATCATCGGGATTGAGGTCGCGCTAGAGGTCAAGAAGCGCCTGTAAGTCGCCGGGCCCGGCGGGCTTGATCATGATATCTCGCTCCGGCATCTTGCTTACTCGCTCTTGTTGCCGAATATCTTCTTCAGCATTTCGGCCATAGGGCCGGTCGCAGGCAGCTTAGGCTGCGCGTGATTTCGCGCCTGATGGATGTGGGATTGCGCTGCCGGCTTCTTTTCGGGCTTCGGCTTGTCCTCCTCCGCCTTGCCGCCGACGGCGAGGGCCAGCTTGTTCATCAGCTGCGAATCCTCCTTGCGCACGAGCATGTTGGCATTGTCGGCAAGCGTTTCCAGGAGCGGCTGCAGCCAGACCTGGTCGGCCTTGGCGAAATCACCGAGGACGTGGTGCTGCACAAGTTCCTTGACGCCAGGGTGACCGATGCCGAGGCGCAGGCGCCGGTAATCCTTGCCGCAATGGGCGTCGAGCGACCTAATGCCGTTATGGCCGCCATTTCCGCCGCCGATCTTCAGCCGGGCCTTGCCGGGCGGCAGGTCGAGTTCGTCATAGATGGCGACGAGATCGGAAGGCTGCAGCTTGTAGAAGCGCATGGCTTCGCCCACGGCTTCGCCGGAGAGGTTCATGTAGGTTTGCGGCTTGATCAGCAGCACCTTTTCGCCACCAAGCTCGCCTTCCGAAATTTCCGCCTTGAACTTCTTTGACCAGGGGGAAAAACCGTGGCGCCGGTGGATGGCGTCGGCTGCCATGAAGCCAATATTGTGTCGGTTTCCGGCATATTTGCTTCCGGGATTGCCGAGACCCGCGATGATGAGCATTGGCCAGTCCGTTTCTTGAATGCCTGCTGCGCGCTTCACCACCGCGAAACGGGCAGGAAGTCAAGCCCAAAGGCACGGCGCGGCGCTAATTGCCGAGATGCAGCCCATACTTCAGGAAAATCTCTTTCTGGGTGCCGTCGGCGATCAGCTTGTCGAGGGCGGTCTGCATCCGCACCTGAAGATCGGATGGAAAATCCTTGTGACAGGCGATACCCATTGGCTGCGAGGAGAGCATGGTGACCACCTCCACCGGCTGATCCACCTTCAGCTTTTCGAAGTAAAGCTCTGAAATGGGCATCATGTCGATACGGCCGCCGAGAAGCTTGCGAAGCGTGGCATTGAAGTCGGTGGCGATATCGAGCTTGGTAAAGCCCTTTTGCCTCAACACCATCTCGGTATAGTCTTCGCGCTGTGTGCCGACCGTATATTTCTTGGACGCCTCGAGGTCATTCGCAACGACGCCCGATCCCTTCCGTGTGATCAAGATATTGCGATCGACGAGCAGCGGCTCGATCCATTTGAAGAGGGGATCGCGCAGGGCATTGTGTGCCGTGGCAAAAACGCAGGTCATGGGCTGTGATTGCGCGAGGCTGTAGGCTCGCGCCCAGGGCAGCATCTCCATGGTATAGTCGACGCCGATATCGGCCATGACCTTTTCGACTTGTTCGACGGTCGCGCCCTTGATCACCTTCCCGTCGCGATAATTGAAAGGCGCGTATTCTTCAGTCGTGAAATTGACCGTCTGCGATTGTGCCGGCGCTGCACAAGGAAGCGTCAGAAAAGCAAGAAGCAGGAGCTTTTTCATCTTTCCACCTTCAATGCGAGATCACGAGGCTTGGGCGACCTCGTTTACCACGGCTGTGAGCTCCTCGATCAATTTCGAGGCATTCTGCGGACGATGGAAGAGGTAGCCCTGACCGTAGTCGAGCCCCATCTGGTGTAGGGTGCGGCATTCTTCTTCGGTTTCGATGCCTTCCGCGATGACGGTGCAGTCCATCTTGTGCGAGAGCGTGGTGATGCCTTCGATGAGCATCCGGCTCTTGTGGCGGACGTCATCATTCGTGTCGTTGATCGACCGCGTGAAGGATTGGTCGACCTTGATGATGTCGACCGGGAAGCGGTTGAGATAGCTCAGCGACGAGTAGCCGGTGCCGAAATCGTCAAGGGCGATGCGGCAGCCGAAACGGCGCAGTTCGGCGAGCACCATGCGTATTTGCGGATTGTCGTGCATCAGAACGGCTTCGGTGATTTCGACGACAATTCGATCCGGACGGATGCCGTGCCGCCCGACGAGCCCGGCGAGGCGGGAGGTGAGGGCAACTTCGAACTGCAGCGGCGAGAAATTGATCGCGAGATAGGTATCCTGCATGCCCGGGATCCGGGAGATATTCGCCAGATGCCCGATCGCCTTTTCCATGATGACGTTGCCGACGCGGACGATCTTGGCGGTCTCCTCGGCGACGTGGATGATGCCAGCCGGCGGCATCAGGCCCTTCTGGGGGTGATTTAGGCGCAGGAGCGCTTCGAAGCCGGCGATGCGGTGATCGTCAAGGCCAACGATCGGCTGCAGAAAGGCGTCGAACCAATCCTCGGCGAGACCGGTTTCGATGTGGCTTTCGATCTCGGCGCGCGCCTTTGCGCTGTCCAGCATACTGTTGTCGAAAATCTGCGCGCCATTCTTGCCGTCGCGCTTCTTCGCATACATCGCCATATCCGATTTCTGCAGCAGTTCGGCTGCATTCGACGCATGGCGCGGATAGATGGCGATGCCGATGCTGGCGCTCAGATGCAGATCGGGGCCGAAAGGCACCTCGAAGACGGTGGCAATCTGCTCGCACATCGCCCTGGCGCGCTTCTCGCCGTCCTTGGCCGGAAGCAGGATGGCGAATTCGTCACCGCCAAGTCGCGCTGCCTGCTCGGAGGGCGCGCGCTGCTTATTGAG
>NZ_JABEPH010000352.1:0-6290 GCF_013004495.1 Rhizobium sp. SEMIA 4085 | reverse complement strand
GATACTGCTCGATCCAGTTCACGAAGGAAACATCGCCTTCGATCACGCTGACACGCCATGCGGTCGGAAAGATCGTCTCAGCCGCCGGTTCTGCTGTGTCCGGTTTTCCGTCGTCGTAAGTGCTGCGCTCGAAAATCGCGATGTTGTTTGCAACGGTCGTCGCGCTATCGTCACGATTGAAGACGGAAGCGATCTCGTCGCGATCGCTGTAGACGTAAAACTGCGAGATCGCATCGATCTGATGGTAGTTGCCCATCACGGCGGTAAGGGGCGATATGATTGCCGTCTCGGTGATCTCCACCACGTTTGCAAGCACATTCGCGCCTGCGGCCACATCGAGGCTGTTTTCGCTGCCGCCGTCCTGTTCCACGGGTACGTCGCTTTTCTCAGGCTCCGTGGGCGGCGTTGCGATGCCGCGGTCGGGCATGAAGTCGTCGATCGAAGGCGCTTCTTCGACGAGCTGACCATTTACATAACTATAAGTACTAATGCCGTCGATATGGTTGTCTGGGAGTACGATGATCTGCGGTTCGCCGCTTTCCGTCGTCGTGGCGCTGCTCTCGCGCGCCGCCTGGATGTACTCGTGGATATCGTCGGCAATCGCCCGCAGGCCCTCCTGCGTATCGACGCGGTCATAGGAAGAGAAGGGCGTAAAGGCGTCCGCCTTCTCGCTGAATTCCATGAGGCGGTGTGTGACGAAGCTCGTGTCGCGCAGCTGCGGCTGATCGCCGGTCATATTCAGGTGGTCGTCGTCGATCAGCATATTCGCCTGGGCGACATGGCTGATGACCGAGCCTGGTCCCTGGAAGACTTCGAGTTCTTCTTCCTCCTCCTCGCCGGGAAGGTAGATATTGGCCCCGAAGTGTGGAGCGCTGAGATCGCGCGATGCAATCTCGGCCAGCTTCTTCAGGGTCTCTTCGAACACGCCGCCGAAGTGGCGCGGTTCTGCGTAGTTAATATCGTAGCTGACGGATCGGTAATCGACGCCTGGATCGTAATCTTTCAGCTCAAGGTTCGAAATAAAGGCCGGGCTGAAAGCTTCGTCCTCGGACAGCGAAGGATCTGCTTCGCGCGGACGGGCGCCGTCCAGGTAATTGCTTCGCATCCGCGCTTCGTCGGTTGCAGCGCCGAATAAGCCGATGAAATGGGCAACGATTTCCGAAATCTTCTCTGCATGCATGACGGCCCCTCCCGTTCAACACGGTGTCTGGCCCGAAAGGCAGCAAACTCATCGATGACGAGCTATTCATCTCAGCCGCTTCTCAAGCCACCAAACTGCACCGGCGGAATGCCGGTGCAGTTTGTTTGTTTCCGCACTGGTCGGAGGTCAGGCTCCAGAGTCGGCGTCGTCTCCCGCCAGGTTGCCGCCTACGACGCTGCTGTCGAAGGTGTTGGAGAGCAGATTGGCGCCCTGAACGACTTCCAGATGGAAGCCGGAATTGGCAATGATCGCCGAAGCGTCTGCCGTGCTCGTGCCGGTGATGTCGTCGCCTGCACCGCCTGCCCAGCCGGCACCGTCGATGTCGATGCCTTCCGAGCCGAAGGCCTTGCCGCCATCCGCTTCGAGATGGTTGCGGGCTCCTTCGTTGTCCATCTTGATGTTCCAGGCACTGTCCTGGTCGGCTAGATGATTGGCCTGGACAGCGCTGAAGCCGTTGCCGCCAGCACCGAGCGAGCCGTTGAGGATGTTGTCGACATCAAGCGTGAACGAGAAGTTGTCACCGATGTTGAGGTTGCCGCCGGCGATCCCGAGGTTGTCGAAATCCTTGACGTCTTCAAGAACGGCGAAGTCCGTGTCCGTCTTGTTGAAGCTGTCGGTCGTCGTCGTATTGTGGCTGTTGGTATCGGTGATCGTCTTGATATCGGTGTCAGTATCGGTGATCGTCTTGATATCGGTATCGGTAATGGTCTTGATGTCGGTGTCCGTCTTGGTGCTGGTAAACGTGTCGTTGTCGCTGTAAGACTTGCTGTCGTAGCTCCAGTCGTAATCGGTCTTGACGTCCGTATCAGTGATCGTGGTCGTCTTGGTGTTGGTGATGTTGTCGTTGTCGCTGTACGACTTGCTGTCGTAGCTCCAGTCGTATGAGTTGTCGCGGTTGTCGCCGTTGTTGGCATCGACATCGATCTTGGAGTCCACGTCTACATCGACGCTGCTGTCGCTGTTGTTGCGGTTGTCGCCGTTTGCCACACCGCCGACATAGCCCGTGGAGCCGTCATCTACGTCAGTATCATTGATGGCAGTATTGGCGAAGCCGTCGGCAAGTGCGCCGACATTCGTTTCGATCTCGTCGCCACCATTCGGATAATTGTAGCTCATTTCGCATTTCTCCAAAAAAATTCGGAGCAGCTTTCGAAATCCCTTTCATCTCAACGGGATTTTGCTCGCGCTTGCTCCGATACTGTTACAGATCGGCAGATGTAAGCACTACCTTGTCACCTGCGTTTGATGTTCCGGTTTGTAGATCAAACCCTCGTTGAACTGCGCGTTACTAAGTACAAATGCGCAGGTATCCTGATCCGCAATTGTAAGATTGCAGACTTGATGCACGTATTTCTTTGAGTTACCCCAGCTAAGGCGCCGCGATACCGCAGACACTAGGTGGTATTCGACGCCTCCCATGTCGCCATTTGGCAACGATGCGACTGTGGCCGAGAAAATATTTAGTTGATAGATACCAATTCGGGCTAGCGAATCAGAAATTACTGGAAGCAGCCGGAAGTAATCATGGAAAATAGATCAGCGAAGCATTCGGGCATCCAGTGGCGCCCGCGCATACTGATTCCGCAGAGGCCGCTGGCCTGGCGTTCCGAAGGTTCAGTTTGCTGGTTTTGCGGCCAGAACGTTTTTATAAGTAACTTCTTAGTTCGCTGCCAAGAAGGTAAAATACCAAAAATAGTCTGTCGTCTATAATGACACACAAATACCATTTCGAGGCAAAAATATTGGAACATATAGCCCACAAGTTAGCTGTACTTACGCCGATACAACCAGAACAATAGGAAATATCACTTTAAATCTGCAAAAACTAACCCATTTGGGCCATTTATTTTCGTATCTGTTCATATTACCATAATTAAGAAATGGCTAACTAACTAAGACGGAAATTTTTAGGGCACACCTCTTTGGGTGTTTTCACAGTATCGCCCAAAGCATCTGTAACGTGTAACGCTATGGGGAGGCGTAAATGTTCATGACGGCGTCGAAGACGGGGGATGCCGACCAAAGCCGAAAGTTCGGCCCGGCCGGAGATACAATACTGGTCATTGCAAATGCGGATTTATTCTCCGAATGCCTGGCAGAGGCTTTGGCGAAGAAATTCGCAGGCTGCGAAGTGGTCAGCAAGGGCTACTCGAAAGCCATGCTGGAAAACGACGCGAATGACGCCAAGCTCGTACTCTTCTATCATATAGCAAGCCCCGAACTGAACGAGGCGCTTCAGGTCGTGCGGGAAAACCACCCGTCGACGTCGATCGGTCTCGTGGTCGAGGCGATCGACATGCTGGAGCCCTATATAAACCGGCTGGTCGAAGCGCGGGTCATCGATGGCGTGCTGCCGCTCAATCTCCGCCTCGACGTGTTCATGGCGGCGGTCGACCTTCTGATGAAGGGCGGCGAGCATTTCCCATCGGCGCTGCTTAACCGGCTCACGGGCGCACAGCCGGAGAAATCGCTTTACGAGACGAAGTCGGTTGCTGCAGCCGGTGCCGGCACTTTGAGGCTTCGCCAAGGCGATGTCACCGCGCTCACCACCCGCGAAGTGCAGATCCTGGATCTGATCTGCAAGGGTACGCAGAACAAGATCATCGCCGATGAGCTGCACCTTTCCGAAAACACGGTGAAGGTTCACGTACGCAACATCTATAAGAAGATGAATGTCCGCAACCGCACTGAAGCCGCTTCACGCTTCTTCAACAATGAAGCCGGCAACGCATCGGGCAGGTGGCGAAACTAGATCCTCAGGGTCGTCAGGTGGCCGGTCGCGCGAAGCAGCGCGACTTCTGGCCAAACCCGCTCGGCGTGCAGATCCAGGGCGCGGACCCATAATAAACCTTGGACCCCGCGCTCACTGGCGCTGCCGTTTTGTTGCTCGCCACCGCATAGCTGTAGACCTTGCTGCTGCGCGGCACTTTGGTGACCACGGTTTTTGCCGGCTTTGGATTGGACGCAAGTGGCAGGTCGTCATCGACGGCCGCACATGAAATCGGTCCTGCAGCGATGAGCATCAGCCCAAAGGCTAGCGCAGTCCTGCGGACGGCATCCGACGTCCGCATTCCAGTGAAATCGAAGTTCCGCATCGCTCGTTCCCCTCAACAAGGCAGCCTTTTGCCTGCCTTCCGCTCCCATGTCTAGAACGTATTGGTTGAGCGAAGCTTGCATTGTCGATTTTATAGTCAAATCCAACATGGTTAAGCAGGATTAAACACGCCTATATCAACTGTATTAGAAGAGTAATCAATTCGACATAGCCCACTCTTTTCGTATTGACCTAATATAAAAGCCTAATATCATCAACCATAGATAGACTTGAATTGGCGAGTCAGGCCAAAATCTACTCGGATAACTCAAGTATTTATCTATTTTGCTTCGGAGTAAATCTGGAGACTGAAGGAGATCTATTAAAAAATAAGGATCAGTGTTCTTGGTCCTATTGGGAAGGGGTTTGTAATGCGTAGTTTCGTTCCCAACGAAATATGTTCCGGTTATGATAATCTATCGGGCCGGACACCGAAGAAAGTGCTCGTCAACGGAGGCGCGGGATTCCTCGGCTCCCATCTTTGCGAGCGGCTTCTCAAGGGCGGTCACGAAGTTATCTGTCTGGATAATTTCTCGACCGGCCGCCGATCCAACGTCCACCATCTCCGGCCATTTTCACGTTTTCGGATCATCGAGCACGATGTTCGCAGTCCGTTTGACGTGGATGCGGCGCTGATTTTCAACTTCGCGTCTCCGGCATCTCCGCCCGATTATCAGCGCGATCCGGTTGGAACCTTGCTCACCAATGTGCTCGGCGCCGTCAATGCGCTCGATCTCGCGCGGCGCAACGGGGCGACGATCGTGCAGTCCTCGACCTCCGAGGTCTACGGCGATCCGGAGCACAGCCCGCAGCGGGAGAGCTATTGCGGCAACGTCAACCCGGTCGGTCCGCGTGCCTGCTATGATGAGGGCAAGCGCAGTGCCGAGACGCTGTTCTTCGACTACCATCGAACCTACGGCGTCGATATCCGGGTCGGGCGGATATTCAACACCTACGGGCCGCGCATGCGTCCGGATGACGGCCGCGTGGTCTCGAATTTCATCGTCCAGGCGCTGCAGAACAAGAACATTACCATCTACGGCGATGGCTCGCAGACCCGTTCCTTCTGCTATGTCGACGATCTGATCGAGGGCTTCCTTCGTTTCTCGAACGCCGGGAAGAAATGCACCGGGCCGATCAATCTCGGCAATCCGGCCGAAATCCCGGTGCGCCAGCTCGCCGAGGTGATCCGCGAGATGACGAACTCGCGCTCGCGCATCGTTCATCTGCCTCGGGTGACCGATGACCCGAAACAGCGGCGGCCGGATATCTC
The DNA here is from genome assembly GCF_013004495.1 of Rhizobium sp. SEMIA 4085. NCBI lineage: Bacteria > Pseudomonadati > Pseudomonadota > Alphaproteobacteria > Hyphomicrobiales > Rhizobiaceae > Rhizobium > Rhizobium sp. SEMIA 4085. The sequence goes on along the minus strand of NZ_JABEPH010000352.1, from coordinate 722 downwards.
GCGGGCACAGGCAAAACTCGGCTGGCAGCCGCGTGTCGCGCTGGAAGTCGGCCTTGGAAGGACGATCGAATATTTCGAGGCACGTCTTTCCGCGGCAAAGGTAGCGGAGGCCGTATGAGATGTCTCCCTACATCATCGTCACGGGTGGTGCCGGCTTCATCGGCAGCCACATCTGCAAGACGCTGGCCGGCGCGGGGTTCACGCCGGTCGCATATGACAATCTCTCGACCGGACATCAGGATGCCGTTCGCTGGGGTCCGTTGATCGATGCCGACATCGCCGATGTCGGTTCCCTGAAAAAGGCGCTCGGCCGGTTCGAGCCGGTATGCGTCATCCATTGCGCGGCGAATGCCAATGTCGGCGAGTCGGTCGCAGATCCGCGCAAGTATTATCGCAACAATGTTTCCGGCAGCCTTGCGCTTTTGGAAGCATGCCTGGACCAGCAAGTCGATCGCATCGTCTTTTCGAGCAGTTGCGCGACCTATGGCATTCCGGCGGCATTGCCGATCCGCGAGGAGATGGTTCAGCTGCCGGTCAATCCATACGGACGCACGAAACTGATCTTCGAAATGGCGCTGGAGGATTATGCCGCCGCCTATGGCCTTCGTTTCGTGTCGCTGCGTTATTTCAATGCCGCCGGCGCCGATCCGCAGGGCGATCTTGCCGAGCGTCATGAACCTGAAACGCATCTCATCCCGCGCGCGTTGCTTGCGGCTGCACAC
>NZ_JABEPH010000351.1:0-6321 GCF_013004495.1 Rhizobium sp. SEMIA 4085 | reverse complement strand
ATATGATACTGATGACATATACTGCTACGTGATAAGTATCTGTCCCCCCCGCGATCTTTGGTCGGTTTTTTTGTTTTGTTAATAGCGCGGCCCCCCCCAAGCCCACCGGTGGCCCCGTCGCCGGCGGCGTAGGATGTTTATAGGACCCAGGTGAGGGTTTCTGGGGCGGAACCCGCCATTACCTCGTTCGCTGTCGTGCTTTTCGATCTTGCGGCACTTACCCTGGCAATGGAAGGCCGGACCCTTCATCCTGACTTCCTGTTGCATGACAGTCCGCGGGAGGCCGATCTTGGCAGATCGCTGTACTCAGAAATCTTCCGCTTTGCGCAGTCGCTGGAGGATGTGGGACCTTCGCCGCTTTTTCAGTATATAATCACCACGACGACCGAACCGCCAGAAGAGTTTCGGAATGTGCCCTGGTTGCGACTGCAGTTGCAAGGGTCTCCTGAAGAAGACCGCTTGTTTCGGGTGAACCTCTAATGCTGTCGCGGTCGGATAGATTGCTCGTAGAGCACGTGGCTGCGCAGCAAGGCTTCGAGTTGGTCGTGCCTGCTGAGGCAGGCATTCTGACCGTCGGCAGTTCGCTGGTGCCGGGCACCATATCGATCCGTCGAGACGATTTGGATTACCTCTTGATAGGCGTAGATCTTCCGCTAGTGGCAGCGGCCCTATTGCAAGAGTTTTCCACCGGCAATGACCAATTCGTACGAGCGGCGGAGGAGGGCGAGCTCTATAGAATAATTGGACGCGCTTTCCAACTCTGCGGGTCATTGCCCGACAGTCCACTGAGGACATTTGAGCTGGAAACGAGCGGCTTACCCAAGACGACCGAAGCCGAACGCTTGGTGGTTCAGCGAATCGGTCAAGATATCTTTCGAAAAGCTTTGGAGAGTTATTGGGATCGTGGTTGCGCGATCACCGGTGTCAAAGACACGGCGTTGCTCCGCGCCAGTCACATCATACCGTGGTCGGAAAGCACCGATTTCCAAAGACTCGACGTCTACAATGGCCTCCTGCTTGCGGCGCACTTGGACGCTGCCTTCGACAAGTACCTGATGACCATTCTCCCTAGCGGCGCCGTGATGTTCTCGTCGCGGCTCAGTGGCCCGGCTCTAGCGATCCTCAATCCGGGCAGTGGAGCGCTGCATGTCCAGATAGCTCGAGGACATGCGCCCTATCTCGAGCGACATCAGACGCGTTTTGCTGAACTGGAAAGCGCATGAATTTTCTCTTAAAACAAAGTCACATCACCCCCCACGCCCGAAACCTCCCCCTCCCGGTCATCTCCCTCAGCCCCAGCTCCAAAACAATCCGCCGCGCCGCCTGCGGCGTAACCTCGAGCGTCTTTGCGACCATCTTGGCCGACACCAAAGGTTTCGCCATGACAAGTTCGACTAGGTCCGGCAGTTTTGAAGACGTCCGCCGCCCCTCGAGCTTTCGCTCCATCAGCGTTCGGGCCAGCGCCAGCCGGTCATGCTCCTTCAGCCCGATCTCCGCGGCCGCGATCAGGCCGTGAGCGATGGCGAGCAACCGGGTCTCGCGGTCACGATGCCGGCGCCGATCGACCGGAATGGTTTTCAGGCCGAGATTGACGGCGGCGAGATGCGCACCGGAGGTGACGCCGGCCTGGCGCAGGATCGAGGCGGCGAACAATCGGCCGAGCCAGGGCGCGTGCTGCAGGACAGCGAGCTCGTTCCAGGCATCGAGGGCGACGATGGCCTGCGGCACCGCCGGCAGGTCTTGCGCTTGCCGAAGCACGCCGCGCCATTCTTCGAGCCGCGCATCCTCGTCCCAGTCGAGATCGTAAATCATCGGATCTTTCTCTTGGTCGCCACTCCGGCCGGGCCGTGTCGCGTTCTCGATCGCCGCTTCCGATCGGGCGAGAACCGCATCGATGGCGGCATAATCGATCCCGGGGAGATGTTCGATGTCGTCGGCGTCTTGCCCCTCCCCTTCCGGATCGACGGCGACCGCGGGCCGAATGACGCCGCTTGGCTGCCCCGCCTCAGCGCCGACCGGATTGATGTCCGACGTCTGTCGCAAATTTCGGATACCATCGGCCGACAATGCCCAGCCGGGGAGTTGGGCTGCGATGCGTCGGCGGGTGCGCAGCACGTCGCGGGCGATTGTCAGTTCGTGGCTGGGTGTGCGAATATCTTTCGTGGCGTCGTGGAGGACGAGGTCTTCGAGATGGACGAGTTCGCCGTCGATCCATAGCGAGGCGCAGGCATCGGTGAATTGGGTGCGCTCGATCCAGCCCGCGCCGACCGGCGAACGGGCAATCCGCTCGTCGAGACGGGCGAGCGCGATGCCGGCGTCGAAAGCCGGCCGCATCAAGGCTGTTATGCTAATTTTCGCGAGATCGTAAGCCATTGAAATCATGGTAAATGATTTCTTATAGGAACTCTATATCAATATTACGGTTCCTCACACCGTATGATAGCTGGGCGAGGCTATAACCATCGATAAGTATAGGTTATCGATGGTAGTTGATCTGGAGTCGCAAAACCCAGCATTTCAGCCCGCCTGGATCGCCGAAATCCGCGGAAATGCGCCTCTTTTCCCCGTGTTTCCCGCCCGCACTCACCGGCTCTCTGCCCTACTGAGCGAAATGCCAGCTACGGGACGGCTGCTTCAAACGATCTGGCGTCGATTTTTCCGCGTCTAAGCCCGGGACAAGATGAGAGAGCGTCGTGGACGATTCTCAAAGGGCCTGATTTGCGCCACTTTGCCCACAGGAGCTCGCTGGCGGGATTTCTCTGTGTTCGATGGCCTGCCACTCGTCCAGCGATGATTTCTGCGCTGTGCGGCTCGCTATTCGTATCATAGAACACGCTTGCAAAGGAACGTTTCCTGATCAATTCTTGTTTTCATAAACGGCCTCGAACGCACAAAAAGCCGAAATCAGTTTGCGCCTGATAACTGTGTAATGTGATCGGCGCACGCGGCATCAACCGCATCGATTAGTTCCTCTGAACGACCGACCAGCCAGGATAGGGCCTCTTCACTTATCGTGTAGTGCGGTGAATAGCGTGCCTTCACGTAGGCCTCATTGAGGGTGTTGAACCAAGCCACGAAACGATGCCGATCTCGTGGCCACACCTCCGCGAGATCCTGCCGTCGTTCTTCTGCGAGATTTCGAAGGAGAGCAAGACTGTGAGAGGAGGGGCTGTAATTTGAAAAGACCAAGAGAAGCCCGGAGTATGCCTGCTCCAGCGCTTGATGAAGGAGAAAGGCCGCCTGCCTAAAATTGCCTTCGGCAAGGCAAAACTTGGACGTCTTCAGGAAAACGCGCGCGTCGCATAGCCGATGTTCGTAGTACAACTTTGCGGCTTCATAAACCAATTCACGGCTTAGGACTTTCGCTGCGGGAAGTTCTTTATCATCAGCTTCGAAAAGAGCGATGCCTTCCCGCCTTATGTCGGAGAAGAAGTAGCGGCCCTGATGAAGCGCGTCGCCAACCTCACGACGGGAATGGATGATCGGATTGACCAAGGTCTTGATACCTCGATCGCGCATCAACCGATCTTTGGCCGCATACCAATATTCGGCATCGGTCAATTTCTTCGTATTGACGATAATGAGGATGTCGTAATCGGACCGATAACCCTTCATCGTATGCGGTTCATCGACCCAGGTTCCGCGCGCATAGGAGCCGAAGAGGATAATTTTCAAGATGCGGCCCTTCTTCTTGAATTCCGCCTCCCCTCCCTTCAACGCGTTCTCGAATTCCTCGTGAATGATCTCGACAACACGCGCCAGTTCGCGCTGCTTCTTTTCCGGCAGATGATCGAGACTCGACTTCATCAAGGGTAAAACTCCCGTTGAATCATTTTCTTAGCGCATCCACTGACCTGCGCACCACCACAATTTCTGAAGGGAAACGGCATGAACCTCGCCGGTTCGCGTTTTTCCCGTCGCTTGAGTGTACGCGCGCGATATCGCCCCTCTTCTCCGACGTACTAGCCGCCCCAGATCCACATCTCCTCGATACCGGTCTCAAGGCCTTGCCCATTCTTCTTCACACCAGCATTGGAGCGCGCCCCAGGGCGGGAATTTCGGTCCGTCGTCAGCGTACGCGCCGAAGCGGAGTTAGCTCCGATTCCAACTTCAGGAACGCTGAGTCGACAAGAAAGCCTCGACGACCCCGAGAAGCAGCCTGGCTTTGTCCAAAGGAAGTTCCTCAATGTGCTTCATTAACCGGTGGCGCAGTTCCGCTTCCTCTTTGGACGCCCCCCACAAATGTGGCGCGGCAGCAAAGAGCAGATCGAACGGTGAGAAATCCAACAGCTCGCTCAAGTGCACCAGACGAGTCACGTGCATCTTCGATTCGCCACGCTCGTATCGCCCGTAAACCTGTGTGGTGAGACCAAGGAGCGGCGCGAGTTCAGGCCGTGTCAGCCCCTGTCTCTCGCGCGCCGCACGCAATGCTTCGCCGATCTGGTTGTCCATTTCACCCAGTTCAGGAGGACCATCGAAACTTGGTCGCCGATAGATTGGGTTCCCGATTTCGGGATCACGCGTCTCAACAAGACCCGCGCTTTCGATGTATTTCTCAGTTTTCGTGGTCATATATGTGCTCTAAGCGCCTCAAGCCAAGGTTCTTATCACTTGAAGGCAGATTCACCGCAACCCCCACTCAGGGAAATCAATGCGATTGCCGCTTTCGCGTAGATAGCGGCATACACGAAACCGTGCGTGGGTGATGGAGCTCATCGACGGGGTCTCATGCACCTGGTAAATGTCACCGTTTTGAAAACGCGGGCCGCCACCAGCGGGTTACGGTGTCGTCGAATTCGACCTACGCCGGCGCTCACTTCCGCAGATCAAAGAAACGTCGGGTTTCCTTGCCTGAATTGTCGTCCTTGATGTCGAAATAGTAGGGCTTGTCACGCAGGGGCCGCGCCGAGAACTCGATGTAACGACATGAATTGTTGCCGGAGTAGACGCGGGGGATGTTTCCATCGATGACCACGCGATTATTGTCCGAGCCATACCGTGGCCGAAAGTTGCGACCGCTGCACCGATCGACGACGCGGCTGCAGCGAGACAGCTCTCTGCCGCGACCACGATCAAAATCTCGCTGTCCGGCGCTTGGTATCCATCCGGCCGGGCAGTCAGCATATTTTTGATAGCCGGTTTTTCCCGCACCTCCCTCGGGGCACGTGGGCCATGAAAAGCCGGGCCGCTTCATGGCCGAAATCAACCGCTCCATAGGTGGATGGCAACTTTGCACACCCTGCCAGGATGGATTTTCGGCGGCGGCGCACAGCAAAATCTCGCAACCCCATTCACTCGCTTCGACCGGCGCCAATGGCAGCGAGAAGCCGAACATGAAAGCAAATGCCAGAACCAGTCGCATCCTCGTGTCCTTCCCTATCGGTCGGTTCGTCGCGGTCTATTGCGCCAGTCGGCGAACGGCGGCGTGATTTCCTGCTCCCGGTCTGAGAGGAGATTCCAATCGGCCAACGGGCGGCGCTGCGTTGTGCGATCGATTGCCTTGCGTTGCCATTCGTCCATGCCAAGGGCGTAGGTACCCCAGAGACCGTAACGCGCGGACCGGGCGTGGCGCTGAGCGGCGAGGTACTGAGAGTTGGCGAACCCCTTCAAACCGGTCCTGGCCCACCCGGCACGCAGCATCTCCAGTCCCAGGTCGCACCCCCGGGCCGAACATCTCCCGGACAGATTGTCAAGGCCGGCGTGACTGATCGGCTGGCAGACGACGATCGCCGTGCCGACAACGCGCTTGAGCCAGGCCTTGGCAAGCGGACCGCATGGAACAGGTGCTGGAGAGGACGTCGCTTGCTCCATCGATGGATCGAATGCCCATTGCGGCAAGGCGCAAGCATCGATGCCTGCCAAGCGAACTCTCCGGCCAAACTCGGGAAACCACAACGTGTCGCCGCTGATGACCGATACCCTTCCCTTGATCGCGGGCCGAAGGGTGACAATAGTGGGCCGCATGCCGTAGCGGTCGTCGCGCGGAAGATCCGCGCCTGCCGCTTGAAAGCTGCCGAGCCCCGAAATCATCAGCAAACTGGCAGCTAAATTCCTCATTGCCCGCCACCCTCCTGGATACCCCTCGCTGCACGACGTCCGAGAAGGATCGACGGGTGCTGGACATTGGAAAACTGCCAAAGTCCTGACCTGCGGAGCGGGATTGACCGGCAGGCCATCGGCGTCGAGGGCCGCAAAGGCATGGCCTTCGGATATCATCATCGTCCCGAGATCCAGATGCTGACCGGCAACCACCGCAAACCAAACGCCGAAGGTGACTGCGGCATTTTCCGCGAATGGGGCGCATGCTGGATTCGTTCCCTT
>NZ_JABEPH010000350.1:0-6358 GCF_013004495.1 Rhizobium sp. SEMIA 4085 | reverse complement strand
AGATCTTACACCGCTCGACTCGTGCAGATCTGCCTACGGCGGCAGGCGGCTGCGGGATCGAGTTATTCGATGCTGACGGTAAAGCATATATCGACGCCTCGGGAGGCGCCGCAGTGTCATGCATCGGCCATGGGCACCCGGAAATGCTTGCGGCATTGCATGCTCAACTTGACAAGCTCGCGTATGCTCACACGGGCTTCTTCACTACGGAAGTAGCCGAGCGTCTGGCAGACCGCCTAGTTGCCGACTCGCCTCGCGGTATCGACTACGTCTATCTCGTCAGCGGAGGTTCGGAAGCTATGGAGGCGGCGCTGAAAATGGCCCGCCAGTACTTTGTCGAGAAGGGCGAAAATCGCCGCAAACATATTATCGCGCGGCGTCAAAGTTACCATGGCAATACATTGGGAGCGCTCGCCGCAGGTGGCAATGAATGGCGGCGCGCCCAGTTCAGACCGCTGCTGATCGAAACCCATCACATCGCCCCGTGCTACGCATATCGTGACCGCTTGCCTGCCGAAAGCCAGCATCAGTATGGAGAGCGCGTTGCCAACCAACTTGAGACCAAGATACTTGAACTCGGACCAGACGACGTGATCGGATTCGTTGCGGAAACTGTTGTTGGAGCGACGGCCGGTGCGGTGCCGCCGGTAGATGGATACTTCAAAAAGATTCGCGAAATCTGTGACCGCTACGGTATTCTCCTAATACTCGATGAGGTCATGTGCGGCATGGGGCGCACCGGAACTCTACACGCTTTCGAGCAGGAAGGCATCGTGCCGGACATAATGGCGATCGCAAAGGGGCTGGGCGGAGGCTACCAGCCTATAGGCGCGGTCCTGCTTGGACGTCACATCTACGACGCGTTCGCTTCTGGAACAGGATTCTTCCAGCACGGTCACACCTATATGGGGCACCCTATGGCAGCGGCGGCTGGCCTTGCCGTACAGGACATTATTCGCCGGCATTGCCTCCTTGATAACGTTGTGCGGATGGGGGAATTGCTCGATCAGCGACTTCGTGAGCGTTTCGGCAGTCACAATCATGTGGGCGACATTCGCGGCCGCGGCCTTTTTCGTGCGATCGAAATCGTAGAAGAGCGCTCAAGTAAATCGCCATTCGCCCCTGCGTCGAAGTTGAATGTGGCCGTGAAGCGAGAAGCCATGGCGCGAGGGTTGATGGTTTACCCGATGGGCGGCACAATTGATGGTGTACGAGGTGATCACGTTTTGCTGGCGCCCCCATTCATTATAGATGCCGGCCAACTGGACACGATCGTCGAACGCCTAGGCGACGCCTTAGACGCCGCGATCGCCGCTTAGCGTTGGCTGACCGAGTTAGCAAGAAGTCACGCCAGCGGCTCGGAACGTCGTTGCCCAAGCATCTGGAATACGTATGCGAACGTGAAGAGTTCAGCTTCGGTCCGCAAACTGACTGTCGAAGTAATATGAGCAAAATGGGTAGCAAAGTGTATCATGACGCTGAGTCGGCGACGGGACGTTCATTGCCGCGGGTGGGTTCGGCCTTTGTGGTATTCCTACGCGAGCTGCAGCTCGAATTCAATCCGCAGGGGATGCTGGCAGAGCGCATGCGGGTGGGCGGCGCCGGCATTGCCGGCTTCTATGCCAAGACCGGCGTCGGGCACCGTGGTCGCAAATGGAAAAAGACTCAAGATCTTCGACGGCGAAGTCTATATGTTTGCGACTGGTATCGTCGCGGATCTCTCGATCGTCAATGAGGCCGCGCCGCGTGAAGCACAATCGGATCAGCGCCGGCTTGCTTTGACGCCATAACGCAACGAGGGTGAACGTTCACAGTCGCAACGGTGGTCAAGAGGGCAACGGCTGCCCTCAGTTGTGACCGTGGTGTGGGCGGCGGCCCGCCTTAGGCTTTGCAGGTTAAAGCAACCGAGGGTGCTCGGGTGTGAATTGCCCCGTTTGACGGACAGTCGGCATCGCCTCATTTCTGTGCTCGAGCCTTTCTGTGCCGACGATCCCGACTAAGCGGTTAGGGCGTTACCGCGAAGGGGAACCCTCGCGAACATCGAACGTCACCGTTCCATCATCCCTTACCCGAGCATCGTAGAACAAGCGGTCGCGGACAGAATTGTCCCGATCGAACGTCAGCACCCGCGGCTTGATCTCTGTGATCTGATTTTCCTCAATATATGTGGAAGAGCATATGATCATCTCGTCTCCGACCTGACATGTACGAGCAGCAGCTCCGTTCAGCACGCAGCAACGTGAACCCCTCTCACCGTAAATGACGTACGTGCTGATTCGCACGCCTGAAGCCCTATTCCAGATCTCAACGAATTCCAGCGGAAGAATCCCTGCCTCATCGCAGTGATCTGGGTCCAGAGTTATTGATCCGTGGTAGTTCAATTCCGAACCTGTTACGGTGATGCCATGAAGCTTGGCTGCAACGACCTTTTTCATCTGTAAATTTCCTCTTCTTCCATGGATCGCCAGTTCTACGAACGACGGCAGTGATGCTATTCGCAAGGACAGGAATTGATCGACGTGCCGCTACAGGTCGAGGAGCAGACTAGCAGAGGGCATCGGCGCGGCTCTTTGGTGAGCGTCATCATGGGGACAGCTTCTCCTGATTCCGTGACGTATATACAGATGACCTTGCATCTATCGTGCCAGACGAGAAAAGCATTTAAAAAACATAGTTCTGAATCTGCCATGTCGCGGTCGCACATCGTCGGAGATCGGACAACGCCGAAGGTGATTCAATGGCACACGTGAATCTCGTCGCGCGCGGGAATTCTGTCTGCCTGTTACCCGGCCTTGAACTTCACTATATTCTGCGCCTTCTAAACCGCGCACAGCCGAGGAGGCCGGGGCGCAACTCTCAGCGAGAGCGAAAGGCGCGGCGGGCCGGATGCATAGAAGGGAGTGGCGTCCACCCCGCGCCATCGGCAAAGGCCAAAACAGCAACTGCTTACTGATCCGGCCGAGGCGGCTTTCGCCGCCTGATGAGAGTTCTGCCGTGGAACCACGTTGCCGTCGGACTTGAAGAGCGTCGCGCCTGTCACGGTTGCATTGACCGCGCAACTCGCCGCGATAGCATCAAGCCTCAGCCAAAAATCAGCCGAGTACGGCTCCCTAGGGGTGGCCAAATTTATCCTGATCAATCTGCTCTCTTCGTGCTCTCCTTGTACCAACGTTCGGCGATCACCTCTTATTGGGCGCCACCGGTACTGGTGCGGGAAGCGGGCCATAGATTGCTCTATTGACCAGGGGTCGGAACTGGTGTGATCGACCAATCGATTAAGCCGACCGCGCGCTGAAGGATCTCCTTGCTCTGAGCTGGGCTGGGTGAAACGGCGATTACGTGCCCGATGCGGTCTCGGACATCACCTTTTCTGACGATCGGCGTCTTGGGGGCAATATACAGTTTAACCTCGGCGACACCTGGAATGGCAGCCGCCAGACTGTCGCCATCGATCCAATCGAGTGTACCGTCGCGATCAGGAACGAGAATCCGCGCCGCCGCAGTGTGCGAATGTCTTCTGCGCAAATCCCATTCGTCGCCGATGACAAGCTTGATGTGCTCGGTCACGAGATCGAGACCGCAAGCCAGCCAGACCACTCGCGGAGTAATACCAGTCGCAAGACGCGGATTGACTTCAATGACGACTGGGCCATGTCTCGTCCACCGGAACTCAATGTTCGTTGGTCCCCAGCCAAGGCCGAGAGCTCGCAGACAGATCAGCGAAACATCGGCGATGCGTTTGTGCTCGTCCTCACTCAGCGGGGCCGGAAAGACGCTGTCCCGAAAGACGAAATGTGGTGGACGGTCGAAGTCAGCGGAAGTAATCCCAATGACTGCATTTCCCATTATCTCGGCTTCATAGTATGGGCCTTGTGCGAATTCTTCGACCAGTATTCTTGGCGAAGTCCGCCATATGTGCTTCCCGCCCAGCAGATAGATCGTATGCTCGGTCAACTCATCGACGGTGCGGCACAATCGGACACCGCGGGCACCGTTGCCGACGGCTGGCTTAAGAACCACCGGCAAGCCGATTTCGGCCGCAGAGCTTTCAACCTCCGTTGCATCCGCTGCCAAGCGGTAAGCAGGCATAGGAACGCCAGCCTTCGCGAGGAACTGACGTTGAACGAACTTGTCGAGGCAACGTTCAATCGATGCAGGGTTCGGCCCAGGGAGATCGAAATGGCGGCAGAGCCTACCAACTGTCGCATAGAGCGACTCATCCGCAAAGCCAGTAATGCCGGCAATGTCATAGGTCGCACGCAGCCGGCAACATTCCTGTAGCAGGGCATCGATGTTGCCTGTATCGACCAGGAATGCCTCAAGTCTTTCCGTCGCAAGATAGTCGTACTGAGCTGGATCAGCTGACAGTGTAATTGGATGAAGCCCAAGACGCTGGGCCGCTTTCATGTATAGCAGGCCAATACTCCTGTGCCCTTCAAGCAAGATGAGTGCTCTTCTTTTCATTCCCATTGACCCTCGGTTTTATGCTATGCCTCGGTCCGGGTATCAATTGGCCTCAACTTTTTTCAGCCGAGCCTGACCTTAGACCAGTGCGGTGAAGGTATCATTGTCAGAGCTTCGTGTTGGCAAAGATTCTGTAAATTTACATGAAAGTATTGTTGCGCCGGCTGAAATCAAAACTGAACCGGTACGCACAATCCAAAACACCGCTTCTACGAACATGCGGTTGTCGCGGCCCGGACGAACCGCGCGTGCGCTCATCACCAATGATGTGGTGCGATATCCGCTCCCACTGCTCGTCCCGACGGATCAGACGATCCAAAGCACCCATGACTGCCTCCAAAAGACAGTCTTGATGATGTGGCCCCCGCACCGGCCGATCGCTGCTAGGATGCGAGCGGATCACCGAAGCGATAGAAGGAGCATTCGCGATGAAGATCGCCACCATTGGATTAGACCTGGCAAAAGCGTGTTCCAGGCACCACGTTAGGGAAGTGGCTTCACCGAAAGCAGATGATACCCTTTTTTTCAAAACTCCCGCCCTGCCTGATCGGAGTGGAGGCCTGCGGAACCGGGCACTATTGGGCCCGCACGCTGGTCGCCATGGGCCACGAGGTTCGGCTCATCCCCCGTCCTACGTGAAGGCATATGTTAAGCGCGGCAAAAGCGACGCGTTGGATGCCGAAGCAATCTGCGAAGCGGTGCAGCGCCCGACAATGCGTTTTTGTGCCTGTCAAAACGGTGGAACAGCAGAGTATTCTCATGATCCATCGTGCTCGGTCGTTGTTTGTTCGCCAACGGACCATGGTGGCAAACGCATTGCGGGCCTATCTGGCAGAATTCGACACTGGCACATCAGGCCCTGTCTGAAGCCAAGCGTGGCGGGATCACCAAGGCAGGCATCACAAGGGCGCATTGGGTCCTCATAGAACACATCGCTTCCCCCGCGTGTAAGCCGACGATCCAGGCGCGGCTGGAGGGATTACCAAGTTCGAGACATTGCCTGGAAGGCCAGGTGAGGCTTTGCGCTCGATATCGACTGTCACAAGATGGATGTCGCGGAGGTTCGTAAGGGCCGCGCTTGACAGTCACCTTTGACTTGGCACCGTTGCCAGCGTGGGGACGTGAGGGGCTGTAGATGGTTCCTGTTCGCCGAGGGCCGGAAATGGTGTAATCGACCAACGGATTACCTCGACGGCATGCTGAAGTATCGTCTTGGTCCGAGTACCGGTAGGTGAAGTGGCGATGACATGTCCGATCATGTCTCGGTAATCGCCTTTTCTGATGATAGGCTTCTTGGGCTTAACATAAATTCTGACCTCGTCCACACCTGGCATAGCATCCGCCCGAGTTTCACCATCGATCCAATCGAGGATGCCATCGCGATCAGGAACTAGGTACCGCGCCGCCGCAGTTTGCGAATGCCTTCTTCGTAAATCCCATTCCTCGCCGACAACAAGCTTGATGTGTTCGGCGATGAGATCCACACCGTAGGCCAGCTGAATCAGTCTAGGCGTGGTCCAACCCGGAAGACGCGGATTAACTTCGATGACGACTGGCCCGCGCTTCGTCCATCGGAACTCAATGTTCGCTGGGCCCCAGCCAAGGCCGAGAGCTTGCAAACAACTCAGCGAAACATCGACGATACGTTTATGCTCGTCATCTGTTAGCGGGGCCGGAAAGATGCTCTCGCGAACGACGAAATGCGGTAGGCGGTCGAACTCGGCGGCACCAATTGCAATGACTGCATTTCCCATTGTGTCAGTGCTATAGTATGGGCCTTGTGCGAATTCTTCGACCAGTATCCTGGGCGAACACCGCCATATGTGCCTCCCGCCCAACAGATAGGCCGTATGTTCGTCTAACTCCTCGCACTCGCTGCCGAATCGGACACACA
>NZ_JABEPH010000349.1:0-6372 GCF_013004495.1 Rhizobium sp. SEMIA 4085 | reverse complement strand
TTGGGGCGGCCTGGTTCGGTGGCGCTCAATCGCGAACTCGTGGGCATGCACGGCGGGCCGGTTTCCGGAAAAACCGTCGAGGAGGACGGGTTGCTGACGATGTGGACCTTCTGGGCGCTGGCGGAACTCGAGCCGCATACGGTAAGGATCGTCGTGACCTATGACAACGAGCACGAAAACACCGATGCCGGAAAGGCCACGATCGACGTCGCCTGCCGCTCCATGAAGCGCCCCCTCGCCGTGCTGGAAAAGCACCTCGCCAACAAGGAGTGGATCTTAGGCGACCGCTTCACCGTTGCCGATCTCAACATTGCGGAAGTGCTGCGCTATGGCCAGACGCAACAGGCACTGTTCGACGCTCATCCGAAGGTTAACGCCTGGCTGAAGCGCTGCCAGTCCCGCCCGGCCTATCTCGCCATGCAGGCGATACGCTCGAAAGAGCCGGTCTGAGCCAACGACAGTTCGATCACCTATTCCGATTGGCTGGATTTCCAATCGAGCCCGATGTCCAGCGTCGGCGCGCTGTGCGTCAGCCAGCCGACCGAGATCAGATCGACGCCGGAAGCGGCAATCGCACCTGCGGTTTGCGGCGTCACCCGCCCGGAAGCTTCGGTGATCGCACGGCCGGCGACGATTTCAACCGCCCGGCGAAGCTGGTCCGGGGTCATATTGTCGAGCAGGACGGCATCCACGCCGGTCTCCATCGCTTCACGCAACTGGTCGAGCGTATCGACCTCGACTTCGATCTTCACCATATGGCCGGCGCCGGCCTTGGCCCGGCAAATAGCCTCGGCGACGCCGCCGGCAATGGCGACATGATTGTCTTTGATCAGCACGGCATCGGAAAGCGCGAAGCGATGGTTGACGCCGCCACCGGCTCGCACGGCATATTTCTCCAGGGCGCGCAGTCCCGGCGTCGTCTTGCGGGTGCAGGCGACCGAGGCATTCGTACCGCCGATCGCCGCCACGATCCCGGCCGTCACCGTGGCGATGCCCGAAAGATGGCCGAGAAAGTTCAGCGCCGTCCGCTCTCCGGTCAAAATGGCGCGCGAGCGCCCTTCGATCGTGGCGATGACGTCCCCGGGTTCCACCGCCGCGCCGTCCTCGACATGAGGGGTCATGATGATCGCGGGATCGACAAGCTCAAACGCCAGCGCGACGGCGTCGAGCCCAGCGATCACGCCCGGCTGGCGGGCCACCATGACGACCGTGGAGCGGTGATCCAGCGGAATGACGGCAGCCGAGGTGATATCGCCAGCAAGGCCAAGATCTTCCAGCAGAGCATCGCGGACGGGTGGCTCGATCAGCAGCCGCGGCAGGGGAACAAGCGTCATGTCAGGCACTCCTGGCAAAGGGGTCGGATGCAACGGCCCGCGCAAAGTTTAAAACATGAGGAAAATTCATCTTTTGGCGCTTGGCATGCACGTGCTTGAGGGGAAAATCGGTTCGGGAATGGGCGCCGCGCGACTCCGTCCGCAGCGCCGCAAAGGCGGCAATCAACAGCGCGACGGTGGCAGGATCCGTTGCCGGTCCCTCCTTCTCGACGAAGGGCAGGAGCGCGCCGATCGCGCCATGGATCGTACCACCGTTGCGCAGCACGCCGAGATGCGTGGAGACAATCCGCCGGATCGGCGATGCGTCGGGTTGCGGGGGCAGCGGTTCGATCACTGTTGGCCGCAGGGATACGGTCGTGCCGGCAATATCCCGGGCCGAGCGCATGCCCATGACCGCCGCTTCGAGCAGCGAATTGCTGGCAAGGCGGTTGGCGCCGTGCAGGCCAGTCGATGCTGCTTCGCCGGCGACCCAGAGGCTGGGGACGGAACTGCGGCCGTTCTTGTCCGTGGCGACACCGCCCATGTGGTAATGCACGGCCGGTGCAACCGGGATCAGCTGCCGCGCCGGATCGATCCCGGCTTCGCGGCAGAGAGTATCGATCACCGGAAATCGGCTTGAAAAGCGAGCGCCGAGTGCCTCGCGCGCATCGAGATAGACCTTGCCGCCGCGGGCGATCTCGGCGCTGATGGCGCGCGCCACCACGTCGCGCGGTGCAAGTTCCTGAGCAGGCTGATCCGCCATGAAGCGCTCGCCGCGCTCGTTGACCAGCATAGCCCCTTCACCGCGCACCGCTTCGCTGACGAGCGCCAGCGGCCGGCGCTTCGAGCGGAGTGCCGTCGGGTGGAATTGCACGAATTCCATATCCGCAAGCACCGCGCCTGCCCTTGCAGCGAGGACGATGCCCTGGCCGAAATTGATGACCGGATTGGTCGTCGCCTCGTAGAGGCCGCCGAGGCCGCCGGTTGCCAAGAGGACATACGGCGTCGGCACGATGAAAGACTTTCCGCCGGACGCGCAAAGGACGCCGCCGATCGCACCGTCTGCGAGCGAAAGACGCCGGACTTCGAAATTGGCAAGCACGGTGATCGACGGCGTGGCCGAGACGGCTCGTACCAGCGCGCGAATGATGGCAGCGCCGGAGCCGTCGCCTTCGACATGTACAATGCGCGGGCAGGAATGAGCGGCCTCCAGCCCGAGCGCTAGCCGACCTTCGGCATTCCTATCAAATCGGACGCCGAGTTTCTCAAGTGCCGCGATCACCGCTGGCGCTTCGCTCACGATTCCGGCGGCGGTCTCGGGATCACATAGGCCGTCACCGGCAGCAAGCGTATCGGCAAGGTGGAGGTCCGCGCTGTCATCCGTGCCGATGCTTGCTGCGATGCCTCCCTGGGCCCAGGCGCTCGAGGTCTCGGCGCCCAGGGCGGCTTGCGTGATCAGGACCACCGGCTGCGGCGCCAGCGTGAGCGCCGCCATCAGCCCGGCAATGCCGCTGCCGACGATGACCGGGCGGCCGGCAAGATGGGTGAGGATTTCGGTCATATCGCCAGCATCCTTTCCACGGCACGCCGCGCGGCAACCGCAATGGCGGGATCGACGGTGACTTCGTGGCGGTTTTCCTGAAGCGCCGTGCGGATGTTCGAGAGCGTGATCCGCTTCATGTGCGGGCAGAGATTGCAGGGCCGGATGAATTCGACATCCGGGTGGTGCACTGCGACGTTGTCGCTCATCGAACATTCGGTGAGCAGTACGACGCGCGCCGGTCGTTTCTTCCCGACATAATCGGACATGATGGCAGTGGAGCCGGCGAAATCCGCTTCGGCGACGACATCCGGCGGACATTCCGGATGGGCGAGCACGGTGACGCCCGGATAATTTTCCCGAAGCTGGCGGACATCATCTGCGTTGAAGAGCTCATGCACCTGGCAGTGGCCATGCCAGGCGATGATCTCAACCTCGGTTTCCTTTGCAACGTTGCGGGCAAGGTATTCATCCGGGATCATCAGCACGCGCGGCACACCAAGCGATTCGACCACCTGCTTGGCATTGCCCGAGGTGCAGCAGATATCCGAGGCGGCTTTCACCGCCGCCGAGGTATTGACATAGGTGATCACCGGCACGCCGGGATTTGCCTGGCGCAGCAGCGCGACATCCTCCGGCGTGATCGAATCCGCCAGCGAGCACCCGGCGCCCATGTCGGGAATGAGCACCGTCTTTCCAGGATTAAGCAGCTTGGCGGTCTCGGCCATGAAGTGGACGCCGGCAAGCACGATCACCTCGGCATTCACCTCGATCGCCTTGCGCGCCAGCGCCAGACTGTCGCCGACGATATCGGCAACGCCGTGAAAGATCTCCGGCGTCTGGTAATTGTGGGCGAGGATGACGGCGTTGCGGCGGCGCTTCAGATCGAGGATCGCTTCGACATCGTCCTGGAAAGTCAGCCATTCCGCCTTGGGGATGACTCGGCTGACACGGTCATAGAGAGAGGGCGCGGACACGGGAGAGTTCACGGCGGGCTCCTTTATACTTGAATATACTCGAAACGAGTATTTCTAGGGCAAGCTAATTATTCTCAGTTTGAGTTTATGTCAAGCGCGGGAGAGCGGGAGTTTCGAGCCGGACAGCGCGCGTTCTTCGAGAACGGCATGCCGGTAGCGAAAGAGCTTCGCTGGGCGGCCGCCGGTCTGGCTGGCCATCTCGCCGGTTTCCTCGATCAGTTGCTGCTGATCGATCAGCCGGCGGAAATTCGGCTTATGAAGCGTAAGGCCCGCCAGCGCTTCGACGCTGCGCTGAAGCTGCAGCAGCGTGAAGCTCTCCGGCATGAGCTCGAAGACGACCGGGCGATACTTGATCTTCGCGCGAAGCCTGGCTATTCCGGTCGCGAGAATCCGCCGGTGATCGGCAAACATCCGGCGGCCCGGGTTCTCCGCCATGGTTGCGCCCGCCTCCGCCACCAGACCCGCCTCGTACAGCAGTTCGTAGCGTTGCAGAGCGAGATCTTCGTTCCATGCGGCGCCATCCAGGCCAAAGGTAAAGGCGATCCGGCGCTTGCGGTTCTGCTGGCGAGCGGCATCCGTCGCTTCCCAGCGCCGCAGCCGGTCGACAAGCGCGTCGAAGACCGGCGGCTTGCCTTTGCGGTGGTCCTCCCACGGAAAATATTCGTACCAGCTATGCCAACCCGGGGCCGGGTGCTCCCGCACCAGCCCCAGATAGCTGATCGAGATCGTCCGTCCACCGAGGATCTCGTTCTGCCGGTCGCGGTCGGCGAAGGTGTAAAGCTGTTCAAGATAGCCAACCGGATGCGCCGGCTGCTCCTGAATCCACTCCCGCAGGCCGCTTTGCAGCGTGCGGTGCCCCCTCTCGAAGGATCCGGAAGGCAGCGCCTCGCCAGTCCTGACCGTCATGACGCGCGGGTCTTCGTCGGTTACGGCGGCAAGGACCGCGATCAGTTCTGCGTGTGCGACGCCAATGGGCACTGTGATGGATCGTCCTCTGCAAATGTGGTTCTAGCGAACAGCTTTGCCCCACGAGCTATACAATGCCAATGCCAGCGAAGCGCAGCACGCTGTCAGTCACGCCCTCAAGAAAAGAGCTTCACCGTTCCGGCCATCTCCTCGCGGATCCAGGCCTTGAAGTCCCGCACCTTCTTCGGCTCACGCGCGCCTTCGGCTGTCACGAAATAATGGCCGAAACCGGTCTTCGCGCGGATGGCGAAGGGGACGGCGAGCTGGCCGGCCTGCAGCGAATAGTCTGCCAGCGTCTGCCAGGCGAGCATGACGCCCTGCCCGGCGATGGCCGCGTCGAGGCAGAGCGAAGCGTCGTTGAAGACGTGGCGCGTCGCCGGCGCCGAACCTGAGAGGCCCGCCTCCCGCATCCAGACCTCCCAGCCGAACATGGCGCGGCCATCGATGACGGCCGGCAACTTCCGGATATCGGCGGGCTCCTTCAGATCGCGCGCCATGTGCGGTGCGCAGACCGGGAATACTTCCTGCTCCACAAGCAGTTCGGCCGTGACGCCGGGCCACTGCCCGGCGCCGACTCGGATGCCGATATCGACGTCGGATGTCGACAGATTGACGAGGCATGTCGTCGCATCGATGCGCAGTTTGATATCCGGAAAACGCGCGGCGAAACGATCGAGCCGCCACACCAACCATCGAGCGGCGAAGACGGGTGCCACAGAGATCGTCAGCGTCGCGTCGTCCCGGCGCTGCGCGATCGAGACGGCCTGCGACATACGGTTGAAACCCTCCGTCAGAGCGGCAAGCACCGGCGCGCCCGCTTGCGTCATCACCATGCCCTTCGACGTGCGCTCGAAAATCAGCTGATCGAGCTGCGCTTCGGTCTTGATAACCTGCTGACTGACGGCACCGATCGAGACCCCGAGTTCCTCCGCGGCAAGCTGCAGCGAACCGAGACGCCCGACGGCCTCCAGCGCGCGTAGCCCGTTCAAATGCACCGAGTTGAGATTCCGCATATATTTTTTCTATAGCGCGTCGCTGATAATCTCAATTGAAAAGGTTCCTCATGGCTCCGATATTGAGGCGGAGCACCTGTAGCGGCGAGGTATTATCGCCGCACACTGTGCATTTGCGAACCAGAGAAAGCGAGGCATGCAATGTCATTGCTGAAGTTTTTCTTGAATAAGGCAACCGACGCGAAGGCTCCTGAGGCCGATGATCCGCTGTCGCATCCGGAGATCGCCGCAATGTCGCTGCGGCAAATGGCCGATCTGCCTTTAAACTATCCGGCGCCGAAGCCAACGCGATACGAGACGCGGCCGCTTTCGAAATGTGCATGATTGCTGCTTTGGTCTTTTGCGCAAACAACGGCAATGGATTGGATGCCGCCGGCCCTCCTTGCACCTCATTCCTGTCCTTGTGACACCAACTCAGCCACGGCGAGGGTTGCCCGCATGAGCCACCCTCACCTCCTCTCGCCGACCGACACGATGGGGAGGAAGCAAGGGACGCCTCATCCCTTTTCAATCGTCAGCGCCCGCTGCACCGCCGGGCGATCCATCATCCGGGCGTAATGGGC
>NZ_JABEPH010000348.1:0-6439 GCF_013004495.1 Rhizobium sp. SEMIA 4085 | reverse complement strand
TCTTCTCTCGCAACAGTCGATGCTTTCATGGTGTCTTGGTGTGATCGTAACTATACTGGGCTCCTCCTTTTGCCTGATGGCATTGTGGCCGAGCGAGTTGAAAGGCTTCTGGTCTGCCGCTCGGACTACTAGGAGTAAGACCATGGCAGAAACCGCAAGTGCTCTCGGCGAGTTCGATTTCGCCGGCGATGATCACGTTGTCCCGTTCCAGGTAGAGGGCCTCGATGTGCGCGGCCGCGCCGTCCAGCTCGGTCCCATGCTGGATGCGATCCTCGAGCGCCATCACTATCCGGCACCTGTTGCCCGGCTGCTCGCCGAAGTCATTGTGCTGACGGTGCTTCTCGGGACGTCGCTCAAGTTCGAAGGCAAGTTCACGGTGCAGACCAAGGGCGATGGCCCTGTCGATCTCCTCGTCGCTGATTTCTCGACGCCGGAGAACGTGCGTGCCTATGCGCGCTTCGATCAGGCGCTGCTCGACAAGGCAGTCGCTGCCGGCCAGACCGAGCCGGAACAGCTTCTTGGCAAGGGCGTGCTGGCTTTCACCATCGACCAGGGCAAGTTCAGCCAGCCCTATCAGGGTATCGTTGCGCTCGACGGTACCTCGCTTGAGGATATTGCCGGCACATATTTCCGTCAGTCGGAGCAGATCCCGACGCGGGTCCGCCTGGCTGCCGCCGAATTGTTTGACCGCGACGAGGCGGGTAAGCCGCGCCACCGCTGGCGCGCCGGCGGTCTCGTTGCGCAGTTCTTGCCGGAAGCGCCGGAGCGCATGCGCCAGCCCGACCTCCACGGCGGCGACGGCGACAACGCCGCGCTGGCACACAAGGAAGACGACGCCTGGACCGAAGCGCGCGCGTTGGTCGATACCATCGATGCGGACGAACTGACGGATCCGCAGGTCGGAATCGAACGCCTGCTCTTTCGCCTCTTCCACGAGCGTGGCGTGCGTGTTTTCAGTACCCGGGCAGTTTTCGACCGCTGCAGCTGCTCGCGCGAGAAGATCAAGAATGTGCTGAAGGGCTTTTCGGACGACGAGATCGACGCCAGCCAGGAGAATGGCGAGATTGCCGTTACCTGCGAATTCTGTTCCACGACCTATCGGTTTGAGGTCGTGGAAGTCGCATCGGCTGCGGAATGATCAATTCAGCACTCTGAGCAGCCCGGGAGAATCCAGCGAGAAGGCGGGTATTTCGACATCGAAAAGCTCGCCGTCCTCCGTTTCCATCTGGTAGTGCCCGAACATGAGGCCGGAAGGCGTATCGAGCGGACAGCCGGACGAGTATTCGTAGGTATCGCCAGGTTCCAGCCGGGGCTGCTCGCCGACGACCCCAGGACCGGTCACCTCGTCCACCAGGCCGTTCTGATCGGTGATGTTCCAGTAGCGATTGATGAGCCGTACTGTCAGGTCCGAATTATTGCTGATCACGATCCGGTAGCCCCAGACATAGCGATCATCATCCGGATCGGATTGCTCCTCCAGATAAAAAGGCTCGACGACAACTTCGATATCTCGTGTGAGCGCGCGGTACATGCCTTACACCATAGCCAAGATATGTTACCCGTATCTTATAGAGCGCTCGATCCGTCAAGAAACGGCACATGCATCATCCTTCAAACCGCGATGATTGCACGTCGTTTTGAACATTAGTCCTAATTTTCGAAGTTAATTCCCGTATTAAAGCGAAGCTCTCGCGCCATTTCTTAGGTGGAGCATGCGGCCGGACCGGCAAGGTCCGGCCGTGGCAATCGCCGGTCAGGACTTAATCTTTGAAAGAGCCTGAGCGAAATCTTCGATCAGGTCATCAGCATCCTCGATGCCGAGCGAAAGGCGAACGGTGCCGGGAGAAATGCCTAGTTCCGCACGGGCCTCATCGCTCAGGTTCTTGTGCGTCGTCGTTCCCGGATGTGTGATCAGGCTCTTGGAATCGCCGAGATTGTTCGAGATTTTGATGATATCGAGCGCATTCTGCAAGGCGAAGGCTGCTTCCTTCCCGCCCTTCAGCTCGAACGCGACGAGCGTCGAGCCGCCGGACATCTGCTTGGCGATGATATCGGCCTGCGGATGATCCTTGCGGCCCGGATAGATCACCTTGGCCACTTGCTTCTGTTCGGCAAGGAAGTCCGCGATCCTGGCAGCACTCGCCGTCTGCTGCTTGACGCGCAGCGGCAGCGTTTCGATGCCCTTCAGAAGCGTCCAGGCATTGAACGGCGACATGGCCGGACCTGTGTGGCGGAAGTAGTCGTGCAGATTTTCGTCGATCCATTCCTTATCGGAAAGCACGACGCCGCCGAGGCAGCGTCCCTGGCCGTCGATATGCTTGGTCGCGGAATAGACGACGATATGGGCGCCGAGCTCCAGGGGCTTTTGGAAGAGCGGCGTTGCGAAGACGTTGTCGACGACCACCTTGGCGCCGATCTCGTCGGCGAGCTTGGCAACGCCTGCGATGTCGATCACTTCCAGCGTCGGGTTCGTCGGGCTTTCGAGGAAGAAGACCTTCGTCGCCGGGCGGATCGCCTTCTCCCAGTTTTCGAGATAGCGGCCGTCGATGAGCGTGCATTCGATGCCGTATTTCGGCGCAAGCGTTTCGACCACCCATCGGCAGGAGCCGAAGAGCGCGCGGGCGGCAACGATATGGTCGCCGGCCTTCAACTGGCAGAGGATCGCCGCGGTGACGGCAGCCATGCCGGAAGCGGTGGCGCGGGCGTCTTCGGCGCCTTCGAGCGCGCACATCCGCTTTTCGAACATATCGTTGGTCGGGCTTCCGTATCGGGCATAGATGAAGCCGTCCGTCTCGCCCTTGAATCGGGCTTCCGCCGCTTCAGAGGTATCATAGACGAAACCTTGCGTCAGGAAGATCGCTTCCGAAGTCTCGCCATATTGCGAGCGCAGCGTCCCTTCGTGAACGAGTTGAGTTGCCGGGCGCCAAGTCTTGCTCATGCCATCACCACCTTCAAACAACAAAAAAACCGGCCGCAAAAGCAGACCGGTTTCATACCCGGTCTTTTTAGCCACTTCTTTAACGTGGCTGCAAGCCGACCGGCCAAATCACCACGGGATAAAGCTGCAATACTGCTGTTAGCTTCTTGCGTCAATTCCTTGAGTTTGGTTTTGTCTGAGGCAAATTATGGATGGAGCATGATGGCTCGGGAAACTGGAATCTTGGCCGATCGCGCAATTGCTGCGCTGTTAGAAACGGGCCGCCTCACGAGTGAGCGGGAACTGGACCGCGATCAGATCCAGCCGGCCAGCCTGGACCTGCGCCTGGGCGCCAAGGCGTTCCGGGTCCGGGCAAGTTTCATGCCGGGTCCCTCGCATCTCGTTGCCGACAAGCTCGACCGGCTGAGCCTGCACGTCATCGATCTCTCCGAAGGTGCCGTGCTCGAAACGGGCTGCGTCTATATCGTGCCTCTCATGGAGCGGCTCGATCTTCCGGCTGAAATGTCCGCCTCGGCCAACCCGAAGAGCTCGACTGGCCGCCTGGACATCTTCACCCGTGTTATTACCGACTACGCGCAGGAATTCGACAAGATTCCTGCCGGTTATTCTGGCCCGCTTTATCTGGAAATCAGCCCGCGCACGTTCCCAGTCGTCGTGCGCCGCGGCTCGCGCCTCTCGCAGATACGGTTCCGGGTCGGGCATTCAATTCTCGGCGAGCCGGAACTGCAGGCGCTGCATGATGCGGAAACGCTGGTTGCAAGCTCCAAGCCGAACGTTTCGGGCGGCGGCATTGCGCTGTCGATCGACCTGGCGGGCGACACGGATGGCCTGATCGGCTACCGCGGCAAGCATCACACGGCCGTCGTCGATGTCGATAAGAAGGCTGAGCACGATATATTCGATTTCTGGGAGCCGCTTTACAGCCGCGGCCGCAATGAACTGATCCTCGATCCGGACGAGTTCTATATCCTCGTTTCGCGCGAGGCCGTGCACGTTCCCCCGCACTACGCAGCCGAAATGACGCCTTTCGATCCGCTCGTCGGCGAGTTTCGCGTGCACTATGCCGGCTTCTTCGATCCAGGCTTCGGCCACGCGCCAGCCGGCGGCATGGGCAGCCGCGCCGTTCTCGAAGTTCGCAGCCATGAGGTGCCTTTCATCCTCGAGGACGGCCAGATCGTCGGCCGCCTGGTTTACGAGCACATGCTGGAGAAACCCGAAAGCCTTTATGGTTCCGGCCTTGGATCGAATTACCAGGCCCAGGGCCTGAAACTCTCGAAGCACTTCCGCATCTGAGAGCCTTGACACCGACACCCATCTGTTGGAAGGCTTCCGTCATCGCGGGTGTAGCTCAATGGTAGAGCAGCAGCTTCCCAAGCTGAATACGAGGGTTCGATTCCCTTCACCCGCTCCAGCTTCTCTCTGTCCGACCCGGGGGCGCAAGCTTGCAGCGCAGGGCGGCTTTCACCGCAAACTGCTTTGCAGGAAGACTTCGTACGAGCAGCCGAATTTCGGCCCTTCAGAACCAGGTTACTCGGATCTTCGGCTGCTGTTCCTGGCAGTCGTCAGTGCATTAATTTAGTCTTGAAAGTTTTCAGGATGGGTTTTTGTTGGCCAGCTCCTGCTACAATGCCATCAAAAGAGCATGCGAGCTGCCCTAAGCTCTTTATCCGAAATGGACGCTCTTGAAATCCGAAATAGACGCATATAAATTCCGAAATGGACGCAGAAAGAATCCTAATTGGACGAAGATGATCGCGCAAGTGCCTCTCTATCCACGATATGCAAATGACCGTGTCACCGTTGCGCTGACGGATACGCCCGTTGTGATGGTGAACGGGCCTCGCCAATGTGGCAAGACTACGCTCGTAAGAGGGCTCAAGAATCACAGCCGCCGTTATATTACCCTTGACGATGAGACGGTACTGGCTTCCGCGCGTGCCGACCCTGCGGGCTTCATTCGAGAACTTGACGTTGCGACCATTGACGAAGTTCAGCGTGCGCCCGACCTGTTGCGAGCGATCAAACGAACGGTGGATGATGACCGCCGGCCCGGTCGCTTTCTGCTAACAGGCTCGGCCAACATTCTTGCGATGCCGACCATTGCGGAAAGTTTGGCCGGGCGCATGGAAGTCGTTACCTTGCTTCCGCTGTCTCAAGCGGAAATCAAAGGACATAAAGTCGATTTCATCGAGGACGCCTTCGCTGGCAAGATCCACCAGCCAACAAATTTGGCTCTCGGCAAGGAACTGATCGATATTGTCGTAACCGGGGGCTACCCAGAGGTTCTTGCCCGCCGCGACAGTCGCCGTCGAGCGGCATGGGCGAGAGAATACACTCGAGCGATCATTGAACGAGACGTGCGCGACATCATTGAGGTAGACAAGCTCGAGCAGATGCCGCAATTGATACGGGCGCTCGCCAGCCATGCGAGCCAACTCACGAACTTCTCACAGCTTGGCGGTCACCTCCGCCTCGACGACAAAACGGTACGGCGTTACATCGGCATACTCGAACACGTCTTTCTCATAAGGCGTATCGAGCCTTGGTTTCGCAACGATCTCAAGCGGATCGTCAAGACACCGAAGTTACACTTCCTAGATACTGGGTTGTTGTCCGTTCTGCTCGGCGCAAGCTCTGAACGGATTACAGCCGACCGTTCGCAATTCGGAGCGATTCTGGAGAGTTTCGTCATCTCCGAAATTCTTAAAATCGCAAGTTGGTCCAGTGCAGAGGTTCGACTTTCGCACTATCGCGACAAGGATCAGGACGAGGTCGATCTCGTCATGGAGAATGAAGTAGGCTCGCTTGTGGCCATGGAAGTCAAAGCAGCCGCTACAGTCTCTGCCGGTGATTTCAAGTGATTGCGAAAAGTGGCGCAGGCGGCCGGTAAAGATTTCCGTCTGGGACTTGTGCTTTACGACGGTGACACAGTTCTTCCCTTCGGCGAGCGCCTCTTCGCAGCACCGCTGTCATGCCTTTGGAACTGAGTGCGATCAAAAGTGCTCTAAAGCAGGATCTGCGGTTCCACTCCCATCAACGCGACCAACCTAACAGTGTCCGCCCCGGCGACACAGGTAACAGATCGTGCCTTGTAGGGGCCGGTACAAAACGCCACCTATCAGTTCGGCCATTCGATCCACAGGTGGGGCACCTAGACGATCGGGCGGGTCCCCGCTCTCAAAATTCTGTCCAATCGGCTTCCTGGTTTTGCGAAGCGCTGTTCATGCCGAATGCGCCGGCAAGCTTCTGGCCAAGTGCGCGTGCAGGCGAAGCGGCGGGCCGCGTGCTCATTGTCGCCACGCCGATTGCGGGTTTTGAGACCGGCGCCGGACGGGTCACCGCAGGCCGTGTTGGTGCTTGCGGCATCGGACGTGCCGCTGCGATGAAGCTATCCGTTCCGCTCAGCTTGAACTGGCCGAGCAGTTCGTTCAGCGCGGCGGCCTCCGTTGCCAGGCTCTGGCTTGCTGCCGTGCTCTCTTCGACCATGGCGGCATTCTGTTG
>NZ_JABEPH010000347.1:0-6481 GCF_013004495.1 Rhizobium sp. SEMIA 4085 | reverse complement strand
CCGCCCCCGCCCCCGCGGCCTCGGCCCACGTGTCGGGGGGTCCGCGCGCCCACCACGCCGACGGCCCCTCGCGCGCCGCGCCCGGCGGCGGTTCCCGGCGTCGCCACCCCCTGAAAGCCCCCGGGGTGGCGCGCGTCGTCGCCACCGCCCGGGATCGCCTTGCCCCGCCGCGACACAACAGCGGGGCTGCCCTCGCGGTTGCGGTCATTCAACCTGAAGGCGGCACCCGCCTCGGCCGTCACCGTGACCCCGTTCGGGCAGCGGAGAACCTCACGCCCGCCCGCTGCATTCTCGACAGTGCAGCCGCCGGTTTGGGCAAGTGCCGCGCCCGCCGGCAGCAGAAATGCCGCAAGGGCGGATGCGGTAGAACCGCACAGGAATGCTGAGATTACGCTCATGATACGTCCCCACCTCGCGCGCAAGTACCCACACCGGCATGGTGTTCGCCATGCGGCCAAGTGCTTGTCCCGGCACCGTCACCATAAAACAAAACAAGAGTTTCGTATGCAGAAAAGCGCAGACTGGCAAGGCCGGCCGGCCTTATGCGCCAGAGGTTTCGATAGCGGGACCGGTGTAACGGGCTCTTGGACGGATGAGATGCCCACTCTCGACCTGTTCCATCGCATGCGCCATCCATCCGCAGCTGCGGGCGAGCGCGAAGATCACGAGCGGCGCATCCCGTGGAAGCTCGAAGTGTTCCGCCATTGCCGTCAGCGCGAAGTCGATGTTGACGCGCTCGCCGATCATCGCTTCGCCGGCCTCTTGGATCTCGAAGAAAACTTCCGCTGGCGTGACATGCGCAAGCAGAGCTTCGGCGCGGATATCGCCGTCTGGATAGAGCGGATGACCGAAGGCCGGAAGCCGGCTGCCCTGCGCCAGGATGCGGCGGATGGCTTCCTTGGCGCCGATACGCCTAGCCGTCTCGGAAAGCGTTGCCACGGCCTCCCAAGCGCCGCCGTGCAGCGGACCTGTCAGCGTTGCAAGACCGGAAAGCACCGATGCGGAAAGGGTCGCGCCCGCGGACGCCGTGACGCGTGCGGCGAAGGTCGATGCATTGAGTTCGTGATCGGCAAGCAGTACTAAGGCGCGGCGCACCGCATCGCTGGCTTCTGGCCGGCGCCAGCTTTTTGCAAGGCGCCGATGGAGAGGCTGGTCCGGTGCGCCTGGCGCGAGCGCGGAAGCGATCGTCGTCATGATATCTTGCGCTTCGGCTCGCAACGCCGGGAGCGAACGGCCGAGGCTCGGCAGGTCTTGAGGCACGCGGGCGGCGAGCGCCGAGAAAGCGGCAGCCACGGACGGAACGGATGACACGCTCCCGCCGGCGGCGAGGTTGATAGGCGTACCTTTGGTCCAAAGCAGTGCCGCCGTTTCTTCAAGCGTTGCATTCTCGGAAAGTCTGGCGGCATCAACTCCGCGATAGTAGAGATGCCCATTGACGACGGTCGAAACCGCTGACGGAAGCACGGGATCGCCCCACTGTATCGCCTCCGCTGCGACAGTCTCGACCTTCCGCCGGCCTGCGTGGCGCTCGGCAAGCCGGGTGACGTCAGCGGTGTAATAGAGGCTGCGACGCGGGTCGGATGGATCGGGCTTGGCGCGAATGCGTCCCCGACTGACATTGGCATAAAGCGTCTGCGGCTTAGTACCGAGACGGTTCAGCGCTTCCTCCGCAGTCAACCAGGACATTGAGCCTCATATTGATCAAATCCATCAAGATTGACGTCAATCAATCTAGGACCGATCTTCTGTTCCGTAAAGGAGAAATGCCTATGAAAAACGGTTTGGAAGATGTGATTGCCGCGGAGACCCGGCTTTCGGATGTCGACGGTCCGGCCGGGCGGCTGATCATCCGTGGCGTGTCGCTCGACGACCTCGTTGCGGACGGCACCTATGAAAGCGTCGCGGCGCTGCTGCTTGACGGATTGTTGGAAGCGCACGTCAATGCCGAGGGTTTGAAAGAGCGGCTCGGAGCGGCACGCGCAGAAATCTACGCGTATGTCGTGGCCGACGCCACCCTCCTCGCCCTGCCACCGGTCGATGCGATGAGGGCACTGATTGCGCGACTGCCGGACGGCGAGGATTTTGAAACGGCGTTCAGGCTCCTTGCGGCCCCCGCCGTGTTCCTGCCGGCGGTTCTGCGGATACAGCGCGGAGAAGCGCCTGTTCCGCCGACTGCCTCAATATCGCAAGCCGCAGACATCCTACGCATGATGACGGGCAGGCTGCCGAGTGTCGAACAAACGGCTGCGCTCGACGCCTATCTGGTGACGATCTCCGATCACGGGTTGAACGCCTCCACCTTCGCATCGCGGGTAATCGCCTCGACGCATGCCGGCCTCACGTCATCAGTGCTCGCGGCGATCAGCGCGCTGAAAGGTCCGCTGCATGGCGGCGCGCCGGGACCGGTTCTCGACATGCTTGATGCGATCGGTGCTGAAAGCCATGCAAAGACCTGGCTCGCGGCTGCCCTCGACCGCGGCGAGAGGCTGATGGGCTTCGGCCATCGCATCTATCGCGTCCGTGACCCGCGTGCCGACGCCTTGAAAAATGCACTGAAGCCGCTTGTCGCAACCGGCCAGGTCGATCGGTCGCGGATCACTCTGGCCGAGGCGATCGAAAAGGCGGCGCTCGCAATGCTTAAGGAACGCAAGCCGGATCGTCCCTTGGACGTGAATGTCGAATTCTACACGGCGTTGCTTCTGGAATCGCTTGGGTTCCCGCGCGAGGCCTTCACCGGCGTCTTTGCGATCGGCCGCACCGTCGGCTGGATTGCGCATGCGCGCGAGCAGTTGCTCGAAGGCCGGTTGATCAGACCGAAGTCTGTCTATGTCGGGCCTTTTCCGATCGCGGCTTGAACAGAGTTCCGGCGGCAGGTTCACGCCTGTCGCCGGATCTGCAAGCTTTTCGCTCGGCATTGTCGATAGCGAGGAAACCGCCCGACTGCCGGCCCCAGAGGCCGCCCCCGCGCATGGCGCAGGCTGCCTAGCTGCATCGGGGCGGGCTATCGCGATCCTCGTCCCGCTGGCGGGAGAACAGCTTGATCGCCCCCATGTTGGAGAAAGTATCGACCAGCATGCCGGAGATTGCGGATGCGGTTTCCTGGTGCTGCGGTTTGGGTGCAATCCCGCGGCCAGCAGGGGGCGCGCCGCTTTGGCACACGTTCATTGACGTTGGCAGGCATGGTCGCCTCTTGCTCCAAGGGACATGGAGGCGACGTGTTTTCAGGGGCGAAATCACACCAGCCGGCTCTGCTCGGTTGCCGCTTCGATGAAGCTTGCGAAGAGCGGATGCGGGTCAAGCGGGCGGGACTTGAGTTCCGGGTGATACTGGACGCCGATGAACCAGGGGTGATCCGGATACTCGATCGTTTCCGGCAAGACACCGTCCGGTGACATGCCGGAGAAGACGAGGCCGCAGTTTTCCAGGCGGTCCTTGTAGTCGACGTTGACTTCGTAGCGGTGGCGATGGCGCTCGGAAATGTCTGTCGAGCCATAGATTTCGGAAATCTTCGTGCCCTTCTTAAGCGACGCCTTGTAGGCGCCGAGGCGCATCGTGCCGCCCAGATCACCGGAAGCCGTGCGCTTCTCCAGCGCATTGCCCTTGATCCACTCGGTCATCAGACCAACGACCGGGTCCTTGGTGGGGCCGAACTCGGTGGAGGAGGCATTCTCGACGTCAGCAAGATTGCGTGCTGCCTCGATAACTGCCATCTGCATGCCGAAGCAGATGCCGAAATACGGCACCTTTCGCTCGCGGGCGAAGCGGGCCGCATGGATTTTGCCTTCCGAGCCGCGCTCGCCAAAGCCGCCGGGAACGAGAATGCCGTGGACCTTTTCGAGGTACGGCGCCGGATCTTCCTTTTCGAATATCTCCGATTCGATCCATTCGAGATTGACCTTAACGCGATTGGCGATGCCGCCGTGATGCAGCGCCTCGATCAGCGACTTATAGGCATCTTTGAGGCCAGTATACTTGCCGACGATCGCGATCGTGACTTCGCCTTCCGGCGTGCGGATGCGGTTGCAGACGTCTTCCCACGACTCAAGACGCGGCTTTGGCGCCGGCTCGATGCCGAAGGCGGCGAGCACTTCGCTATCAAGGCCTTCCTTGTGATAGGCCATCGGCACGTCGTAAATGTTGGCGACGTCGAGCGCCTGGATGACGGCGGACGGACGTACGTTGCAAAAGAGCGAGAGCTTGCGGCGCTCGGCTTCCGGAATTTCGCGGTCGGCGCGCACCAGCAGGATATCCGGGTGAATGCCGAGCGCCTGCAGTTCCTTCACGGAATGCTGCGTCGGCTTGGTCTTCAACTCGCCGGCAGCCGGAATGTAAGGCATCAGCGTCAGGTGGACGTAGATCGCAGTGCCGCGCGGCAGGTCGTTGCCGAGCTGGCGGATCGCCTCCATGAAGGGCATCGCTTCGATATCGCCGACCGTGCCGCCAATCTCGCAGATGACGAAGTCGTAGTCGTCATTTCCCTCGACCACGAAATCCTTGATCTCGTTGGTGACGTGCGGAATGACCTGGACGGTCGCGCCGAGATAGTCGCCGCGGCGTTCCTTGTCGATGATGTTCTTGTAGATGCGGCCGGTGGTGATGTTGTCGGTCTTGGTCGCCGAACGCCCGGTGAAGCGCTCGTAGTGGCCGAGATCGAGGTCGGTTTCCGCGCCGTCGTCGGTGACGAAGACTTCGCCGTGCTGGGTCGGGCTCATGGTGCCCGGATCCACGTTCAGATAGGGGTCGAGTTTGCGAAGCCGCACCCGATAACCACGGGCCTGTAACAACGCTCCGAGAGCCGCAGCCGCAATTCCCTTGCCGAGAGAGGAAACCACGCCGCCAGTGATGAATACGTATCGCGCCATGGGAGTCACCGGATACCTTTTCAAAAACGATTCCACCAGCCCAAAAATTCTTTTCCAGAACTTTTGGTGCCAGCTTGGAACTGAACAAAAGAAAACCGGCAGACCCAGGGGCCTGCCGGCGGTTTATTTGGTTGACCGGGTTATTGTCCCGTTGGGACGCCGGTTCCGTTTTGTGCCGGGGCTGCCGGAGTCGCAGGCGTTGCCGGGGCCGGCTGCGTCGCAGGTGCGGTCGCCGTCGGCGCCTGAGCGCCTGGAGCGGCAGCGCCGCCGTTCGGAACGCCGTTGCCGGCAGGCTGGTTCGCGGGCTGCTGCGGAGTGCCGCCGCCGAGCGAATCGAGAATGCCGTTGCCCTGCCCGCTCGTTGCCGGGATGCGGTCGAGAATATCGGTCGGGCTGCCCTGATAGCGCGTCAGGATGCCGAGGCCGAGCGAGGTGATGAAGAACAGCGCTGCAAGGATCGCAGTCGTACGCGTCAGCGCATTGGCCGTTCCGCGCGCGGACATGAAGCCGGAACCGCCGCCGATGCCAAGGCCGCCGCCTTCCGAGCGCTGGATGAGTACGACGCCGACAAGCGCCAGCACGATCATGAGGTGGATGACAATCAATACTGTCTGCATGGGTCCAGTCCTGCCCGCATGCGGCGGGCATCGAATAAAATCTGGCGCTGTTTACATGAGGTGATCCGCTATTCCAAGCCCTTCGGCCCAGAATATATATGGCATCACGCGAGCAGCGCTTCGTATGCGCCGTAGATGGCGAGGAAATCGGATGCTTTCAAGCTAGCGCCGCCAATCAACGCACCGTCGACGTTGGCGACGCCCATCAGTTCCTTGGCATTGCCGGGCTTGACGGAGCCGCCATAGAGAATACGGACTTTCTCGCCATTGGCGCCGAAACGGGCGACGAGTTCCGAACGCATGAAGGAATGCGCCTTCTCGACGTCCTGCACCGTCGGCGTGAGGCCGGTGCCGATCGCCCAGACGGGTTCGTAGGCGATCACCGTGTTCTCCGGCGTCGCGGTATCCGGAACGGAGGCGGAAAGCTGTCGCTTGAGAATGTCAAGGGTCTGCCCGGCCTTGCGCTGGTCCGCCGTCTCGCCGATGCAGATAATGGCGGTGAGATCGGCAGCGAAGGCAGCCTCGGCCTTGGCGCGGACGAGATGGTCGGTCTCAGCATGGTCCGTCCGGCGCTCCGAATGGCCGACGATCACGTAGGTTCCGAAGCAATCGGCGATCATCTCGGCTGAGATATCGCCGGTATGCGCGCCCGACGGGCTCTGATGGCAATCCTGCGCACCGATCGCAAGCGGGCTGTCGGTGCAGAGCGCGGTCGCGACATAAAGCAGCGTCGCGGGCGGGCAGATGAGCGACTCGACCTTCTTGGCAAGGGGCGAATTCACGCCTTCCGCAATCGCCTTGACCTGATCGAGGGAGGCGCGCGTGCCGTTCATTTTCCAGTTTCCCGCCACGAGCGGGCGCACGTCAGGTGTCATGCCAGCCTTCCCAATTTTTCCGTATTGAGCGGCCTTAGCAAAAGCATTCGGCATTGAAAAGCTTTTGAACCTTCACGCAACCGAAATAAGGACGATTTGCCGCGCAAATGCTTAAAATTTGGCGGCG
>NZ_JABEPH010000346.1:0-6503 GCF_013004495.1 Rhizobium sp. SEMIA 4085 | reverse complement strand
TGGCCGTCTCGTAGTTGCTTCGCGTGCCGCATATTACTCACATAACTTTTATTTTTACGTCTACGTCTCGTCGTAGAGCGTGGGCATTTTGTGGTTTTGTTGTTTTTTTTTCAAGCAAAAGACGGCATACTAGCTGCGCAGGAGTCTCGTGTGCTCGAGTATGTGTATAAGAGACAGCAGGACGTTTGCGCCATCGTGATTCTCGACCGCACGGCGACCGCCCTCCATGAGCGGACGGTCGGCAAACGGTTTCACCATGTCGGTAATGACCGCTTCGACGTGGCCGAAGAGATACCAGAGCAGCGAAAGCGGATGCACGGCGAAATCGTCAAGCGCGCCG
This sequence comes from Rhizobium sp. SEMIA 4085, assembly GCF_013004495.1. NCBI lineage: Bacteria > Pseudomonadati > Pseudomonadota > Alphaproteobacteria > Hyphomicrobiales > Rhizobiaceae > Rhizobium > Rhizobium sp. SEMIA 4085. The sequence goes on along the minus strand of NZ_JABEPH010000346.1, from coordinate 6,163 downwards.
TAACCTGAAGACAGTTCACTCTTCCAATAGAAAAAGCCCTCCGGATCCGCCATGAAATCCTCATCCATCTCGACGCGGATGTGGTTGACGGCGCCAATCGCAGCCTCACCGATCAGCGTCTTGATGTGCCGCATGACCGGGTTCTGGATATAGTTGTATCCAAGAACGGCTACCTTGCCGGAAGCCCTCGCCGCTTTCAGCATGTGCTCCGCATCGGCATAGGCTGGAGCCATCGGCTTTTCGCACCACACATGTTTTCCGGCCTGAAGCGCCGCGATTGCCATTTCGGCATGGAACTGGTTCGGTGTGGTAACGGAGACGACGTCGACTTGCGGATCGGCAATCAGCGCTTTCCAGTCGGACGTCGCCTTTTCGAAGCCGAATTCGGCGGCGCGCGATTTGGCGAGGTCTGCGTTGGCTTCGGCGAGATGCACGAGCCTTGGACGCTCGACATCACCGAACACAGCCTTCACCGCATTCCAGGCCAGCGCGTGGCACTTGCCCATATAACCGGTGCCGATCAAACCGATGCCGAGTGGTTTCATTTTCCGTACACTCCACTATGTCCGGGGTGATTTTTGGAATATTTGGACCGTTTTGACAAGGGCGACACGGATGCATCATTTGCGTCAGGCGATGCCGAATATTGTTCAAAATCCGTGATTCCAAGGGAAATAAAAACAGTTAGAATCAAAAAGCGAAATCATTTATGCTTTTCAATATGGAATATTTGTTTCATTCTGTGGGCCGCCTGCATGGATAACGACACCAAGAGAGTTGTACGCGTGCCCCGCGATTTCGAAAGCCTGCGCAGCACGATCATCGAGCGCAAGGCAAGCATGCCGAAGCGGTTGGCCCAGGTCGCCGCCTTTGCGCTCGGCAATCCGGACGAGATTGCCTTCGGCACGACGGCGAGCATTGCGGCAGCTTCGGACGTCCAGCCGTCGACGCTGGTGCGGCTCGCCCGTCACCTCGGCTATGAGGGCTTCTCCGATCTCCAGAGTATTTTCCGCGAGCGGCTGCGCGACCGGACACTGAGCTACGAGGAGCGCCTTGCCACGCTGGAGCAATCCGAAGGTGACGAAGATGCCAATCTGCTTTCAGGGTTCATCGCCGCGGCCACCCAATCCATCAACCGCATGGCGGCGACCGTCGAGACGGAGACCTTCACCAGGGCCGTCGATATCCTGGCGGCGGCGGACACCATATATCTTATAGCGAAACGCCGCTCCTATCCGCTCACGGCGCATATGACATATGCCCTTTCGAAACTTGGCATCCGCCACCAGATCGTCGCTTCGCCGAATGGGGTCGATCTGGAGATGGTGCAGTTCGCAACGCCAAAGGATGCGGCGATCGCCGCCAGCTTCTCGCCCTACGCTGCCGACAGCCTCAGCCAGGCCGAAGGGTTGGCCGATCGCGGCGTGCCGGTCGTCGCGATCACCGATTCGGCTTTCTCACCGCTTGCGGCCCGTGCCGCCTGCTGGTTCGAGGTTGCCGAAGCCGACTTTGCCGGCTTCCGCTCGCTTTCCGCCTCCATGGCGCTGGTGATGGCGCTGCCGGTGGCGATCGCCGAGCGTCGGCGCAAACTGCACCATCCCAAGACCGCAAAAGAGAAAATGGAATAAATATTCCGAATTGACAAAAACTCGGAACCAATGTTTCATTATTCAAAATCTGCAGGCGGCAATGTCCTGCAGGAATCTAGCGGGAGGACATCATGGCACAATCGAATCCGGATCTGCAGCCCGAGCCATCTCTTGATGTAATCACCATCGGCCGCTCTTCCGTCGATCTCTATGGCCAGCAGATCGGTTCGCGGCTGGAGGACATCGGCTCGTTCGCCAAATCCGTCGGCGGCTGCCCGGCCAATATCGCTATCGGCACGGCGCGCCTCGGCCTCAAGTCCGGCCTGATCACCCGCGTCGGCAACGAACAGATGGGCCGCTTCATCATCGAGCAGTCGGCGCGCGAAGGTGTGGAAACTAAGGGTATCCGGACAGACAACGAACGGCTGACGGCGCTCGTGCTGCTTGCGGTGGAGGCAGAAGGCGTTTCGCCGATGATCTTCTATCGCTCGGACTGCGCCGACATGGCGCTCGACGAAGGCGATATCGACGAGGACTTCATCCAGTCGTCACGCGCCGTTCTCGTGTCCGGCACACATTTCTCGCGACCGAACACCGAGGCTGCGCAGCGAAAGGCGATCCGGATCGCCAAAGCGAATGGCCGCAAGGTGATCTTCGACATAGACTACCGTCCAAATCTCTGGGGGCTTGCCGGCCATGCCGAAGGCTTCGAGCGCTATGTGAAGTCCGACCGCGTCTCTTCGAAGATGAAGGAGACGCTGCCGGATTGCGACCTCATCGTCGGCACCGAGGAGGAAATCCTGATCGCCTCCGGCGCGGATGACGTGCTCGGCGCACTCAAGGAAATCCGCCGCCTCTCGCCGGCAACGATCGTGCTGAAGCGCGGCGCGATGGGCTGCATCGTCTACGACGGACCGATTGCCGACGATCTGGAAGCAGGCATCATCGGCCAGGGCTTCCCGATCGAGGTCTTCAACGTGCTCGGCGCCGGCGACGCCTTCATGTCCGGCTTCCTGCGCGGCTGGCTGAAGGACGAGCCGCTGAAGACCTGCGCCACCTGGGCCAATGCATGCGGCGCCTTTGCCGTCTCCCGCCTGCTCTGCTCGCCGGAATATCCGACCTGGGCGGAGCTCGATTTCTTCCTGAAGAACGGCAGCGAGCACCGCGCGCTACGCAAGGACGAGGCGATCAACCACATTCACTGGGCGTCGACGCGCAAGGGCGATATTCCGCTTTTGATGGCGCTCGCCATCGACCATCGGTCACAACTCACCAGCGTTTGCGACGAACTGGGCGTCGACTACAAGAAGATCGTCGCCTTCAAGCGGCTGGCCGTCGAAGCGGCCGCGCGCGTTGCCGGCGGCCGTGTCGGCTACGGCATGCTGATTGACGAGCGGTTCGGCCGTGACGCCTTCTTCGATGCGGCGAGCAGGAATTTCTCTTGGATCGGACGGCCGGTCGAACTGCCGGGTTCGAAGCCACTGCGCTTCGAGTTCAGCCAGGATATCGGCTCGCAGCTTGTCGAATGGCCGCTCAACCACTGCATCAAGTGCCTGTGCTTCTATCATCCAGATGATCCGACCGATCTAAAGAAAAAGCAGCAGGAGAAGCTGCGCACACTCTTCGAGGCCGCGCGCAAGGTCGGCCGCGAACTGCTGGTGGAAATCATCGCCAGCAAGAACGGCCCGCTGACAAACGACACGATCTCGACGGCGATGGAAGAGCTTTACGCGCTCGGTATCAAGCCGGACTGGTGGAAGCTGGAGCCGCAGGCCTCGACGGCTGCCTGGAGGAAGATCGACGCCGTGATCGCAAGGAACGATCCCTGGTGCCGCGGTATCGTGCTGCTCGGGCTGGAGGCGCCGGCCGAAGAGCTCGTGAAGGGTTTCGAGGCAACGCTTGCCGCCCCTTCGGTAAAAGGCTTTGCCGTTGGCCGCACCATTTTTGCCGATGCGGCGCGCGCCTGGCTCTCCGGCAACATGAATGACGAGGAAGCAATCGCCGACATGGCCGGACGCTTCCGCCGACTGACCGAGGCCTGGTTGAAAACCCGCGGCCTGCATTAATTAAGAGCATTTGGGAGGTGCCCGATGGGCAAGACGATCCGATTGACGATGGCGCAGGCGGTTGCGCATTTCCTGAAGAAGCAGATGACTGTCGTCGACGGCAAGAAGGTGCCGATCTTCGGCGGCGTCTGGGCGATCTTCGGCCACGGCAATGTCGCCGGCATCGGCGAAGCGCTCTATCAGGTGCGCGGCGAACTGCCGACCTATCGCGCACATAACGAACAGGGCATGGCGCATGCGGCGATCGCCTATGCAAAGGCAAGCTTCCGCCAGCGGTTCATGGCCTGCACGACCTCGATCGGCCCGGGCGCATTGAATATGGTGACGGCAGCCGGCGTCGCACATGTCAACCGCATCCCGGTGCTCCTCCTGCCCGGCGATGTCTTTGCCAACCGCGCGCCCGATCCGGTGCTGCAGCAGATCGAGGACTGGGGCGACGGCACGGTTTCGGCCAACGACGCCTTTCGCGCGGTCTCGCGCTACTTCGACCGCATTACCCGCCCCGAGCAGATCATCACCGCGCTGAAGCGCGCCATGCAGGTCTTGACCGATCCGCTGGACTGCGGCCCGGTGACGCTTTCCCTCTGCCAGGACGTCCAGGCGGAAGCCTTCGACTATCCGGAGAACCTCTTCGAAGAAAAGGTCTGGACGATACGCCGTCCGCAGCCGGACGCCGATGAACTGGCCTCGGCGATCACGCTGATCAAATCCGCCCAAAAGCCGGTGATCATCTCCGGCGGCGGCGTGCTCTATTCACAGGCGACGCAGGAACTTGAAGCCTTCGTCGAGGCTCACGGCATTCCCGTCGTCGTCAGCCAGGCCGGCAAATCCTCGATCGACGAGCGCCACCCCCTGGCGCTCGGCTCCGTCGGCGTCACCGGCACTTCGGCTGCCAACGCCATTGCCGAGGAAACCGATCTCATCATCGCCGTCGGCACCCGCTGCCAGGACTTCACGACCGGCTCCTGGGCGCTGTTCAAGAACGACAAGCTGAAGATCCTCGGCCTCAACATCGCCGCCTACGATGCCTACAAGCATGACGGTCAGCCGCTGATCGCCGACGCCCGCGAAGGCCTGAAGGCGCTGTCGAAAGGGCTTGGTGGCTGGAAGGCACCGGCGGCACTCACCGAAAGGGCGACGAAGGAAAAGAATGTCTGGACGGATGCTGCCAACAAGGCGATGGCTTCCACCAATGCCGCCCTGCCATCTGATGCGCAGGTGATCGGCGCGGTGACGCGCTCGATCGAACTGGATAAGGCGATCGGCCTTTGCGCCGCAGGCGGCCTGCCGGGCGAGATGCACAAGCTGTGGCCAGCAACAGCCCCCGGCAGCTACCACATGGAATACGGCTTCTCCTGCATGGGTTACGAGGTCGCCGGCGGCCTCGGCGCCAAGATGGCCAACCCCGATAAGGAGGTTTTCGTTCTCGTCGGTGACGGCTCCTATATGATGCTGAACTCCGAGCTCGCAACCTCGGTGATGATGGGCATCAAGGTGAACGTCGTCCTGCTCGACAACCGCGGCTACGGCTGCATCAACCGCCTGCAGATGGAAACGGGCGGTGCGAACTTCAACAACCTGCTGAAGGACTCCTACCACCAGGTGATGCCGGAAATCGACTTCCGGGCGCATGCCGAGAGCATGGGCGCCATCGCGGTCAAGGTTTCTTCGATTGCCGAACTGGAGAGGGCGATTGCCGATTCGAAGAAGAACGACCGTACCTCGGTCTTCGTCATCGATACCGACCCGCTGATCACGACAGAAGCCGGCGGTCACTGGTGGGATGTCGCCGTTCCTGAGGTCAGCCCGCGCGAACAGGTCAACAAGGCGCGCAAGAGCTATGTCGAAGCGCGCAAGCATCAACGCTAAATCACATATCCGGAGACAATGATGATCCGCTACGGGACCAACCCCATCGCCTGGAGCAATGACGACGACCGCACGATCGGCGCGCATTTGACGCTCGAGGACTGCCTCAGCGATTGCGAGAAGATCGGCTTCGACGGCATCGAGAAGGGCCACAAGATGCCGTCCGACGGCCACGAACTGAAGAAAGTGCTCGCCGCGCACAAGCTCGTCTTCGTATCCGGTTGGCACTCGCTGAACCTGCTCGACCACAGTGTCGAGGACGAGAAACAAGCGATCCAGCCGCATCTCGACATGCTCAAGGCCAATGATTGCAAGGTGTGCATCGTCTGCGAAACGTCGAACGCCATCCACGGCAACGACAGCAAGGCTCTCGCCGACAAGCCGGCTCTCGCCGACGATCAGTGGAAGAAGTTCGGCGCCGATATCGAGGCGATCGCGCAATATTGCGCCGATCAGGGGATCGATCTCGTCTATCATCACCATATGGGCACGGTCGTGCAGACAGGCGCCGAGATCGACAAGCTGATGGAGAATACCGGCCCGGCAACGAAGCTGCTGCTCGACACGGGACATGCCTGGTTCGGCGGCAGCGATCCCGTGGACGTCGCGAAGAAGTCCATGCACCGCGTCCGCCATATC
>NZ_JABEPH010000345.1:0-6508 GCF_013004495.1 Rhizobium sp. SEMIA 4085 | reverse complement strand
GTGTAACAGACGTCGATGATGAAGTTCAGGACGACGAAAAGCAGCACCATCATCATCAGGTAGGCGACGATGACCGGACGATCGAGAAGATTGATCGAGTCGATGATGAGCTTGCCCATGCCCGGCCATGCGAAGATGCTTTCGGTCACGACCGAAAAGGCAATCAGCGATCCGAACTCCAGGCCGATGATGGTCACCACCGGGATCATCAGGTTCTTCAGGACATGCACGGTGATAACCCGCCGCTCTCGCAACCCCTTGGCACGCGCGAACTTGACGTAGTCCTGGGGCAGGACTTCCTGCACGCCGGCGCGGGTCAGTCGAAGAATGAGGGACGTCTTGAACAGAGCCAGATTGAAGGCGGGCAGGAGAAGATGTCTGAGGCCTTCCTCGGTCAGGAAAGACCATTGTGCACCGAACAGTTCCGCGGTCGGGCCGCGGCCGTTCGTCGGCAGCCAGCCGAGCTCGACCGAGAACACCATGATCAACATGAGCCCGACCCAGAATGTCGGCAGCGAGAAGCCCAGGATCGAGCCTGACATGATCAGCTTGGACGAGATCCGCTGTGGGTAAAGCCCGGCATAAAGCCCGAGTGGCAGGCCGACGACGATCGCAATTCCAAGTGCCGTGATGGCCAGCTCGAGCGTTGCCGGCAGACGTTCCACGATGAGCCCGAGGGCTGGACGGCCGTAGACGAAACTGTTGCCGAAATCCCCGTGCAGCAATCCCCGGAGGAACAACAGATACTGCTTCCAGAGCGGTTGATCGAGACCGTAATGGGAGATGACGCGGGCGCGCTCCACCTGATTGGCATCCGGATTGATCAGGATGTCGACCGGATTGCCAATCACGTTGACGCCGGCAAAGACGATGATCGTCATTGCCACGATGACGAACAGTGCCTGTATCAACCGCCTGGTAATGGAAGTGACCATTAAATCTCTCCTTAGGCGACGGAGATCGCCATCCCGTCTCGCTGCGGATCGGCGGCGCCCTTGGAGACACCTCCTTCGATCTTGATCGCATGGACCGCGGCGAATGCATATGTCTGCGGTGACCGTGCCACCTTGTAGCCCTGCGCTTGCAGGTCGCTTTCGACAGAGTGTCGAATGCGGTTGCAGATGTCGATCGTGTTCGACACGCCAACAATCCTTGGTGCCGAAACGGCTTCGAGTACGGACATGTCGAAATCAATCATGTTCATCAGGCACTGCGCAACCGCAGGTGCGATGTAGCTGCCGCCGGGCGCACCGATAACGATGCTCGGTTTGCCGTCCTTGAAGACGATTGTCGGTGCTGCAGAACTGGGGCGGCGCTTGCCGGGGGCGATGGAGCCCGGCTTGCCGGGGACCGGATTGAAGCGACTCATCGTGCCATTGTACATGAAGCCCAGGCCGGCGGTGATGGCGCCGGAGGGACTGCCGAGCGTGTGGGTCATCGCGGCGGCGTTGCCGTCCTTGTCGATGACAGAGATGTGCGTAGTGTCGCGCTGCGAGCGCTCGAGGCGGTCAACGCTCGCGATCTCGCCAGCCTTGATCGCAAGAGCATGCGCCTGTGCATGCTCCCTCGACAGCAGCTTTTCATAGGGAACATCGACATAGGTCGGGTCCCCCATGTGCGCGTCCTTGTCGATCGTCATTCTCTTCATGGCCTCAAAGAGGATGCGGACATGCTCGGCGCTGCTGTGCTGCATGGAGCCGACGTCGAACTCTTCCATGATGTGTAGCAGTTCCAGCATCGGGAAGCCCGAGCCGGGAGGAGGGGAGGTCGCAATTCGGTTGCCGCGATACTCGCCCCAGACAGGCACCATCCGCGACAACTCATACCTCGCCAGATCTTCCTGGTCGATCAGTCCGCCGTTGGACTTGAAATCAGCCGCGATCTCCTCGGCCAGTTCGCCGTGATAGAAAATGTCGGATCCACCGCTTCTTGCGATCCGCTCAAGCGTGTCCGCCATGTCCTTGTTGAAGAGAAGTTCACCGACGTTCTTCAACGATCCGTCCTCGTGGAAATAGACCCTTCGGCCGGTATCGGAAAAACGCAGCTTGTCGATCGTGTTGGCAAAACCGTCAGCCGACTGGTCCTTGGCCCAGTACCAATGCATGTGATTTCGGATCATGAAACCTTCGCGGGCAAGGCGGACGGCTGGCTTGATCAGGTCGCCCCAGTCGAATGTGCCGTAGTCCTTAAGAGCTGTCTCGTAACCCTTGAGCGAGCCCGGCGTGCAGACCGCGAGATAGCCGATATCCGAAATATTGCCGTCGAGTACGTAGCCGAAGCCGTCGCGGCTCTGATGCTTGATCTTGTCCAACCACATGTCCGGCGTCGCCTTCAGGGGCGCGCGGGCATAGAATTCGAGGACCTCGTGCACGCCCTTTCTTGGCATGTAGACGTGCATGGAGCCGAAGCCCCCGATTCCGGCCATCTGCGGATCGACCACGCCCTGGACGAAGGCGCAGGCGAGCGCCGCGTCGATGGCATTGCCGCCACGCTCAAGAACTTCCGCTCCGGCTTCGACCGCTTCCGGCTGTGGGGCTACAATGGTTGCATTCTTCATTTCGCGCGCCGGTCCTTCAGTACCTTTGCCAGGAAGGTTTTGACGTAGCCAAGAACCTTGATCCGGTCATGGGAGACACCCGGAATGCGATCGAAGGTCACGTCGACGCCCGCATCGCGGAACGATTGGGCAAGGGTGGCAAGGCGCTCGGGGCGAGTTGTGCCGGCATCGTTTGCGCCGGCCATGTAATATTTGCCGCCTGGCTTGTGGGTGATTTCCCAGGTCTCCAGATCGGCGTCCCCCACGATCATCTGCACGGCAACCTTGGCCAGTTCCTCTGGCTGGAACGACTTGCCGAAGCGGACCTCCAGGTCTCGGATGCCTACCCACCAGTCACGTGTCGGATCGAGAAGGGTTACCGAACCTGGAGCGCCAATCGACGCCGCCCAGAGTTTGTCCGGATGCAGGATGGCAAAACGATGGGTGAAGTGACCGCCGCCGGAAAAGCCGAACATAGCGAACTTGGACCAGTCCTGTCGGTACTTTTCGGCCATCTCCTCGACCATGGCGATGACGACGCGGTCATAACGGATATCGCCTTCTTCGAGGAACTTGTAGCCGGAGCGCGCACCGTCACCCAGCACGCCTACCGGGAAGATCGGGCATAGGATGGCGCAATCGTTGTAGAGCCCGAATTCGGCAAAACCGTCCCGAAAATCGATCGCGGAGGTGCGGCCGGTACCATGAACGGCGACAAGCAGGTCGAGCTTGCGGCCGTCCGCGGCTGTCGGCGGAACATACAGCACCATATGAAGGCGGGGATCGACTTGAGATGCGAAGATGGCTGTCTGGCCATAGTCATAGATGGCCTTCGCACGGGCGACGGCCTCGCCCGTTCCAAGTTCCTGCATAAATGGCTCCTGGGAGATAAAAGAGGGGCTGCTGTGTTGCAGCCCCATGCTGCTGGACTTAGTTCGCCGCCTTCACTTCATAAGCGAGCGTATATTTGTCGCCGCGCGGCGTGTAGGAGACGGTCTTCTTCGCTCCCAGCACGACGTTTTCGAAATGCATCGGGAGGAGCCAGAATTTGTTAAAAGTCAGAGCCGACAGTTCCTCGAGCAGGGGAGCGCGTTCGGCTTCGTCGAGCGTAGAGCTCGCCTTGGCCAGCACCTCGTCGATCCTGGGATCAGACACGCCGCCGCCATTATACCGGCCGGTTCCCTTCTTCTCATCGCGCGTCGCAACAAGCGCGACAGTGGGATTGGTGGTTTCACCGGTGTTCACACCCCAGGAGCCGAGATAGGTGCTGTAGGTGCCTTTCGAATAAGCTTCCGAATACATCGCCCACGGCAGGACCTCGACTTTCGAATTGATGCCGATGCGCGTGAACATCTGACCGACGGCCTGCAGTACTTCGGCGTCCTTGACATAACGGCCGGACGGGCCATGAAGGGTCAGGCTGAAGCCGTCAGGGTAGCCGGCTTCGGCCAGAAGCGCCTTGGCTGCGGCAGCATCGTAGCTCACTTTCTCGACCTTCTTGGAATTGCCCGCATAACCCTCAGCCACGAACTGGGCGGCGACCGTTCCGTTCTTCTGCATGACGCGGTCGACGATCGCAGGTCGGTTGATCGACATCAGCATCGCGCGGCGCACTCGTTCATCCTTGAGCGGGTTTTTGTCGAGATCGGAACCATCCGCAGCTTTCACGAAAGGCGAAACATCACGGCCGACATCCAGGCCAAGGTAAACGAAGCGGGAGGACTGGCCGTTGATGATCTGCAGGTCTTTGGTCGCTTCCACGCGAGCCATCCCATCCGCAGGAAGGGTTTCGATAATGTCAATCTCGTTGGAGAGAAGCGATGCCAGACGCGCGCCGTCATCGGGCAGGAAGCGCAGTGTGACATTTGACCAATGCGAAGGGTCGGCGAAGTAGTTGTCGTTGCGCTTCAGCATGAGATTGCTGCCCGGGGAATAGGAAACGAACGAATAAGCGCCCGTTCCAATCGCACATTTTCCATTGTCGAAGTCCTGAACCGGCGCATCCTTGCAGTCGGCGCTGATGATGCGAATTCGACTGACGGAATTGAGGAGGATCGGATCTGGAACCTTTGTTTCGACGACGACGGTATAGGGATCCTTGGCCGTCACGTTCGCAATGTTGCGGGTATAGGAGGCAAAGCCCTGGCTCGACTTGTCGCGGGCACGCAGAAGCGACGCGATGACGTCGTCAGCGTTGAACTCGCTGCCGTCATGGAATTTGACACCTTCGCGCAGCTTGAACTCCCAATGCGTCGGATCGACAGTCTTCCACTCGGTTGCGAGTTCCGGCTTGTTTTCCGACGTGCCGGTGAGGTTGATCAGGCTATCCCAGATGTGCCGGGACGTTGCATTGTTGGGTGCGGAGCTATCCTCATGGGGATCGAGCGTCGTCGGCGTGGTCGACATGCCGATCGTCAACGGCGTCTCCTGCGCAGCGACCATGGCAGGAGTAGCAATCATGGCGAGCAGCGTAATCGCTGCACGCTTCAATGTCTTTGCGGTCATCGTTCCAATCCCAGTTGCTGTTTGATGCCGACCCCGTATGGGTCGGAATGAGTGGGTTCCCGTCCACTGTTGACTCAAATTGGTAAAGGGCGTGAAAGGGAACTGTCAAATGGAAAACGAGCGTGTTACGATAGGTGTAATGAGGATTTAGAGCCTCAATGTTGCCTGAAATTTGGAAGGAATGTAGGCGTGAGGGACGATGGATCTTCGGCAAAAAGTAATATAGTACAAGCCGTTGATGTCTGCATTGACGTTCTGTTGAACGTCGCCAAAAATCCAGATGTCAGGCTGACCGAGATCGCGCAAAATACAGGGGAGACGAAGCCAAGAATATTGCGGATGTTACGCACAATGGAACGGCGGGGTCTAGTCAGGAAGAGCGAAACGGGCACCTATCGTTTGGGCACGACAGCAATCGTGCTCGGGACTGCTGCATCGACGCAGGTCGATCTGGTTCGCATCGCCAATCCAATTTTGGAAGAAGTCGGCCAGAAGGCGAACGAAACGACCCAACTGCGTATCATCGACAATGGGGAATCCCTTTGCATCGCCAAGTTCGAGCCGATGCGAGATCTGCGCGTTCAGGCGATGATCGGTCGCCGACGGCCACTGACTGCCGGCTCCTACAAGGTCCTTCTGGCGTTTCTCCATCCCCAGGTGCAGTTGCAAATGATTCCGGAAGCCTTGCCGCGTCTGACCAGGCGCACGATCACGGATCGCAACAAGCTGATTGCCGAATTGGAAAAGATCCGCCGCCAGGGATTTTGTGTAAGCTACGGCGAAGTAAGCGAGCAACTGGTTTCCGTCTCCGTGCCGGTTCTGGCGTTCGACGGGTCGGTGATCGCGGCGGTGAATGTAGGTGCTCCCGCATTCCGGACGCAGAAGAGCGATGTTGATCGCTACATTGTTTTGCTAAGAGATGCTGCAAGCAAGATATCAGCCCGGCTGGGGTGGTAGCGTTTTTTGCTGTCGCGCCATGTGGGACCTTGTAAAAGAGGTCGTCGCCGGTTCAACTCCCCTCAAGACGTAGGAGTACAGATAGCGTAGCATGATAATGTTAGCGATTTTTCGCAATCTGCGTACGCCATTTGATATCGACATGGCGTGACATAATAGTGAATTCATCACTGAATCACGAGGCATCTGATGCAACCGCTCTTCGAGCATGCCATACTGATAGATGACCTAGCTTCGCCGGCAATCCCCAACAGAGATACAAGCGCTGCCCAGGCGAAACTATCGGCTGCAATCCTTGAGGCTCTGGGTCCATTCCGGAAAGGCAAGACGTTGCGCGTCGAAGGAACTGAACAAGAGCTACAGCGGTTCGCCAATGCGGTGACGTACAGATCATCAAACTTCGACCTACCTCTGGGAGCCTGGAGGTAGGCAGATGACGATAGCTCGAACGGTCCGGCCGATTCACGTCGAGGATTTCAGCGGCACAGAGTTCGAACGCCTGGTGTTTGC
>NZ_JABEPH010000032.1:0-26990 GCF_013004495.1 Rhizobium sp. SEMIA 4085 | reverse complement strand
AGCGTCGGTACGCTGGGTGGGGAGGTTGGGCTCATGCCGAGACGGTTCTGGATATTGACCGCCGTCGCCGGGAAAGTGTTGTCCGGCGTCGAGGTGGCGCAGATGATGAGATCGATGTCGGCAGGCGTCAGCCCTGCCTTGTCGAGCGCCGCACGCGCAGCCCGCTCGCCGAGCGAAGACGTGGTCTCGTCATCGCTTGCGATATGTCGCTGGCGGATGCCGGTGCGTTGGACAATCCACTCGTCAGACGTATCGACGACATCTTCCAACTCGCGATTGGTCATTACGCGTTTCGGAAGTGCGGCTCCGAACCCGCGAACCACTGAACGGATCATTCTGGTTAAACCTCGTTGCTCATGCGGCTTCCGGCCCCATCGGGGGTAACCGCTTGGCATGATATTTCTTGAGATCGTTTTCTATTTTCTGATTGAGGCCATTCTTGGCCATATCATAGCCGACCTCGATGGCAGCAGCGATGCCGTCTGCATTGGCGCCGCCATGGCTCTTGATGACGATGCCGTTGAGACCAAGGAATACGCCGCCATTGACCTTGCTCGGGTCCATCTTTTCGCGAAGCATGTCGAAGGCGCTCTTGGCAAAGAGATAGCCGATCCTGGCAAGCAGCGTGCGGGACATCGCAGCACGCAGGTATGCGGCAATCTGTTTTGCCGTACCTTCTGCCGCCTTCAAGGCGATATTGCCCGAAAAGCCTTCGGTCACGACGACATCGACGGTGCCTTTCCCGATGTCGTCGCCTTCGACGAAACCGGAATATTCGAGCGAATCGATATTGGCCTCGCGAAGCAGCCGGCCTGCTTCCTTGACTTCTTCCTGGCCTTTCATCTCTTCGACGCCGACGTTCAGCAGGCCGATCGTCGGCCGTTCGAGTTCGAAGAGGGCGCGCGCCATGGCGCCGCCCATCAGGGCGAAGTCCATCAGCTGCTGAGAATCAGCGCCGATCGTCGCGCCAACATCGAGAACGATGCTCTCGCCTCGCAGCGTCGGCCAAATGGCCGCAATCGCCGGGCGCTCGATATTGGCCATCGTGCGCAGACAGAACTTTGCCATGGCCATCAGAGCGCCGGTGTTTCCCGCGGAAACGGCGACATCAGCGTCGCCCGTCTTCACGGCCTCGATCGAGCGCCACATGGTGGAAATATATCGGCCGCGGCGCAGCGCCTGGCTGGGCTTCTCGTCCATGCGAACGGCAAGTTCGCAATCGTGGAAGACGGACTTTTCCCTCACCTTCGGAAACTTGGCGAGAACCGGATCGCACTGCTCTTTCAGTCCAAAAAAGACGAAGGAGATATCCGGGTGCCTTTCCAATGCTTTCGCGGCACCGGGGATGACAACCTGGGGACCAAAGTCGCCACCCATGAGGTCGAGAGATATTCTGATCACGCGTCCCTGATCCTTTTCTTTCGCCTGAGGGGAGCGAAAATTTCGGCCAAAATACCGGTTTTCCTATCGCTTACAACTGAATTGTGTCAAATACCCCACGGGTGTTCAGTCCTTCTGCCAATCCTTGAGTACCCCAAAGGCAGAAGGCTTCTTATCGTTTTCACCCGTATCTTCGATATGGCCGGAGAACTCGACACCCTTCTTGCGGGGATAGGGATCGATCGCCAGCGCGGCGAATTCCATCACCACTTCTCCCGCGTCGATCGTGTCGCCAACGAAGGTGTCAGGCAGGTCCGATCCGTCAGGATCGAGAACCATTTCGCCGGCATCATTGGCCGGGTGCCGGGCGAGTTTCGAATTCTCGGGCACGTAGATCTGCTCGAACTGCTCGTCGATATCGGCAGGTACCGGGTCGAGCGTCACCACGCAGGCCTGAACGATCTTTGCCTGCACCCTGCCCTTCACGCGGACGCCATCCTTCTTCCAGCGATTAATCTGCAGGTCCGCACGCAGATCGTCGACGGACAGTACATCCCAGCGTTGGGCAAGCGCTTTGCGCTCTTTCTCGTCCGCTTTGAGGTGCACTTCGACAGGGTTTGCGGAGATATGGCCGACCTTGACTAGGTAAGAAAATGGAATGTCGTCTTTGCGATGTTTCATTGGGGTCCTCCTTACGCTGCCTGTGGCAGCGTCGCCGAGCCGGTGGCGATCCGCTCCTCGGACTGGGCCGACAGATCGGCTTCGGCGCCAAACATCCAGTTGGCAAGCGCCGTCATGTCGTAAGCGTCGGCGGCTTGTGGATGGATATTGCGGTTAAGGGCTGCGGCAAGGGCCGCGAGGGCGCCGCTGTCGATTGCAGGCGAATAGGATTCGAGACGTCCGTAGAACATGCCGGCAAGCTTCTTCATGCGTTTCGGAACCCCGTTGTCGCTGATGCCGAGTTCGCGGATCGAATGGTCGATATCCTCAAAGAAGGCATCGACGATCTCCTGGGCAATTTCCTGTCCACTGGTTTGGCAGGAGCGTGTGCGGCGGAAGAAGAGGATCATTACCAGCGACAGCATCTCGAAACGGCCCATCACGGTGTCCGGAACATGCATGGTCTCGTAGAATTGCGGCATACGGGCTGCGGCAGTCAGCACCGAATACTGCCGTCCGACGATCGCCTGATTGTTGTTTTTCTTTCGAAAGAGCCCGAAGATCATTGTTTCTTCCGGAAAAGCCTCGTTCTTCACGCGGAGTTGCGTGGGCCGTGTTGCATGATTTCGAAAGCTGGTTTACCGAAGCAGGCGCGAATTGCAATGCCGAAGGTGGCCACTTTCGGGACAGTGCCCTTGTCGGCCCGATCTCGGGGAATTGGGAGTATTCGACCCCGGAAAGGCCACAAAGGTTTTGCATCAGCGGTGATTGCAGGGCCGGAAAGCTGCCTATCGAGACCTCAAGGGAGTAGATGTCGTTGAAGAAACGGTATTTCAAGTCTGACATAAAATTCTTCAGCAGCGCAGCCATCGCCATCATGATTGCCTCAGCAGGCCTCACAGGTTGCCAAACGGGAACAGTGCTTAACGGCGGCTATATTGTCGACGAGCAATCCCTCAATCTCGTTCCGGAAGGCTCGAGCCGCGAACAGGTGCTTCTGTCGCTCGGCACGCCTTCGACGACGGCAACGTTCGACACCGAGGTCTTCTATTACATCTCGCAGAGGCGCACGCGCTCCGTCGCCTTCCAGAAACTGAAGGTCGTCGACCAGAGCGTGCTTGCGATCTACTTCGATAAGGACGGCGTCGTCGCGCGCCGCGCGAATTACACGCTCCAGGACGGCAGGGTCTTCGATACGATTTCGCGCGTGACCCCGACCGGCGGCCGCGAACTGACCTTCCTGCAGCAGGTTCTGGCAGGCGGCGCGGGCGGTGCAGCAAAGAGCCTGTTCGGAACGCCTCCCGGCAACCCCCAGAACCCTGCGAGTATCCGATAAATATCCGCCCCAACAGACACACCCGCCGGATCGCTCCGGCGGGTTTCTTCTTCGATCAGGCCAAGACCGCCAAGAGCAGCAAGGCGACGATGTTTGTGATCTTGATTGCCGGATTGACGGCTGGACCTGCGGTGTCCTTGTAAGGATCGCCGACCGTATCGCCGGTCACGGAGGCCTTGTGTGCGTCCGAGCCCTTCATGTGGCGTACGCCGTCCTTGTCGACGAATCCGTCCTCGAATGACTTCTTCGCGTTGTCCCATGCACCGCCGCCCGATGTCATCGAGATGGCGACGAACAGGCCGTTGATAATGACGCCGAGGAGCGATGCGCCGAGTGCGGCGAAGGCCGAGGCCTTGGAGCCGGAGACCAGCAGAACACCGAAATAAACGACGATCGGAGCTAGGACCGGCAATAGCGAGGGGATGATCATCTCGCGGATTGCGGCCTTGGTCAGAAGGTCGACGGCCTTGCCGTAGTCCGGCTTTTCCGTGCCCTGCATGATGCCCGGCTTTTCCTTGAACTGACGGCGCACTTCCTCGACGATTGCGCCGGCGGCTCGGCCGACAGCCGTCATGGCGATACCGCCGAAGAGGTAGGGAATGAGCCCACCGAAGATCAATCCGGCCACCACGTAGGGGTTGGAGAGATCGAATGAAATCTCCCCTATGCCTGCGAAGTAGGGAAACTTGTCGCCATTTGCCGCAAAATATTTGAGGTCATAGGAATAGGCCGCAAAAAGCACCAGCGCGCCGAGTCCGGCAGAGCCGATCGCGTAGCCTTTTGTCACGGCTTTCGTCGTATTGCCGACGGCGTCGAGCGCGTCCGTCGACTTCCGGACTTCCGGCGGCAGATGGGACATTTCGGCAATGCCGCCGGCGTTGTCGGTCACGGGACCGAAGGCATCGAGTGCAACGATCATACCGGCAAGGCCGAGCATGGCGGTGACGGCGATGCCGGTGCCGAAGAGGCCGGCGAGCTGGTAGGTGCCGATAATACCGGCAACGATGACGATCGCAGGCAGCGCCGTCGATTCCAGCGAGACCGCAAGGCCTTGGATGACGTTGGTGCCGTGGCCGGTCACGGATGCCTGGGCGATCGAATTGACAGGGCGTTTGTTGGTGCCGGTATAATATTCGGTGATGACGACAATGAGCGCCGTAACCAAGAGGCCGACGAGGCCGCAGAAGAAGAGATTGGTACCGGTAACATCCACACCGCCGGCCTGTCCGAGCGACCCCCAGCCCACCGTCAACGATGTCGCAGCGCCTAGGCCGACGATCGAAAGGAGGCCGGTGACGATAAGGCCCTTATAGAGTGCGCCCATGATCGAGCCGTTGGTTCCAAGCTTGACGAAAAAGGTACCGACGATCGAGGTGAGGATGCAGGCGCCGCAGATTGCCAGCGGATAGACCATCGCCGACTGCAGGATCGGTGCCCCGGCAAAGAAGATTGAGGCGAGAACCATGGTTGCGACGACGGAAACGGCATAGGTTTCGAAAAGGTCGGCGGCCATGCCGGCGCAGTCGCCGACATTGTCGCCGACATTATCTGCGATCGTCGCCGGGTTGCGCGGATCGTCTTCCGGAATGCCTGCCTCGACCTTGCCGACGAGATCCCCGCCGACATCGGCGCCCTTGGTGAAGATGCCGCCGCCCAGACGAGCGAAGATCGAAATCAGCGAGGCACCGAAGCCGAGCGCGACGAGCGCATCGATGACTTCGCGCGAACCACTTTCATGGCCGAGCAGGCTGGTCAGGATGAAATAATAGATGGATACGCCGAGCAGTGCCAAACCGGCGACGAGCATGCCGGTGATGGCACCGGATTTGAAGGCGATATCGAGGCCGGCCGAGAGGCTGTGAGATGCGGCCTGCGCCGTGCGGACGTTGGCGCGAACGGAGACGTGCATGCCGATAAAGCCGGCGGCACCGGAAAGCACGGCGCCGATCAGAAAGCCGATGGCGGCCATGCCGGAGAGAAGCAGCCAGGCTGCGATGAAAACAACGATGCCGACAATCGCAATCGTCTTGTACTGGCGCATGAGATAGGCCTGCGCGCCTTCACGGATGTAACCCGCGATTTCCTGCATGCGGCTGTTTCCCTGATCGGCCGCCAGTACCGAGCGGGTTGCCCAGACGGCATAAACCACCGAGAGCAGACCGCATGCAATTACGCACAAAAGAATTATCATTTCGCTCTTTCCTCCAAAAGTGCCAGAGCACTCCCCCCTCCGGCCACGAACGCAGCCGAATCGTCTTCTCTCCACAGAAACGCTCTAGCTTTGCGTGCGGAGATTGCGGGGTGGGAAACACGACGTCAAGACCGCAACGGACGAAAACCCTTGCAGCGCAGCGTAAAGCGCAAAATGGTCCGATAGCGGACGGAAGGCTTACTTCTTCATTTCGCCGCGCACCTGTTTGGCGATGCGGTCGAGCACGGCATTGACGAGCTTCGGCTCGTCATCCTCGAAGAAAGCCTGGGCGATCTCGACATATTCCGTAACGATCACGGCCACCGGCACGTCTTTGCGGTCGAGAAGTTCGAAAACGCCGGCGCGCAAGATCGCGCGCACGGTGCTGTCGAGGCGCGACAAGGCCCAGTCGTCCTGCAGGGCAGAGGCGATCAACGGATCCAGACGAAGCTGCTCGCGCACCACGCCGGAAACGATGGAACGGAACCACGCGGCATCGGCCTTGAGATAGGTCTCGCCGTCGATTTCTTGACCGAGGCGGTGAGCCTCATATTCGGCGACGATTTCCAGAACACCGGTGCCGCCGATATCCATCTGGTAGAGCGCCTGAACAGCAGCCAGACGCGCAGCGCCGCGCTGGTTTGCCGTCTTTATCTGACGCTCCGGATTTTCACTAGTCATTCGTATGCACCCAGTTTCTTCTTCAGCTCGATCATCGTGAGAGCTGCGCGAGCGGCAAAGCCGCCCTTGTCTTTGTCCGAGCGGCGGGCGCGTGCCCATGCCTGCTCATCGTTTTCGACCGTCAGGATGCCGTTGCCGATGGCAAGGGATTCGCTGACGGCGAGATCCATCAATGCGCGGGAGGATTCGTTCGACACGACCTCGAAGTGGTAGGTCTCGCCGCGGATGACCATGCCGAGAGCGACATAGCCGTCATATTGCGTGCCGCCATTGTCGGCGCCGTCAAGCGCCATGGCAATCGCCGGCGGAATCTCCAGGGCTCCTGCAACGGTGACGACATCGTAGCTCGCGCCGGCTTCCTTGAGCGCAAAGGTTGCCCCTTCCAGAAGAGCGTCGGCCATGTCGTCGTAGAAGCGGGCTTCGACGATCAAAATATGGGGAGCGTTATCTCGCGCCATGCATCACCTTCGGTTTCTGAGGACTTTGCCTTTTGGCAGGCCGCGGTCAAAACATGCCTTTCGATGAATGGCAAGCAAATTCGGATCATGGCCGGAAATCTCTGCAAGAGGATAGCAGAAATATACGCCGGCCGTTTGCCATGCACGCTCGCAAGCACCTTGAAAACGGCAAATCGAAGGCAATCGTTATGAACAATTTGTAATGTTATTTCAGGTGTTTAGCTATTGATTCCACGCTGCGGCCGACCCAACTCAACAAGCGTAACGCCGACGATCCCCTGCACGACAGCCGACCGTCATAGCAGATGAAAGGATACCATCATGAACCGCGTTGCTACAATCGCCATCGTTTCCGTCTTGCCCTCCCTCGCGCTTGCCGGCGTCAGCCGTGCGGAAAGCTTTGGCATGAACAGCCCATCGGGCATCGAACAAACGCTCCGTAATTTCCGGGGTAATGACTTCAACGTAAAGCATTTCTACAACTGGCACGACGCAAGCCCCGAAGCATACGGTCCGCGCTCCGCTCCGCCACGCTCGGCCCAGGAAGTGCGCCAGATTCAGGCATCGATCGACGCCAACAAGATGCTGACGCGCAAGCTCGGCAATGACGGAGTCAATGTCCGCAACGTCATCAATGCCGAACAGGCGGCCGATGGCAGCATTACCTTCTATACCGACTGATCGGCGCAGGGCGGCGCAGATCGCTGCGCCGCCCTGCCCGACAATTCTACTGACGCCTATTGAAAACCATCCCGAATTGATGGTCTGTTTGTCCCTGCAAAAGGGGACAAGACATGCCACGGGATATCAAACCGGTTCTCAATATTGCCGACCTGGCGCTGGAGCGGTGGCAAC
Source organism: Rhizobium sp. SEMIA 4085 (assembly GCF_013004495.1). Taxonomy (NCBI): domain Bacteria; kingdom Pseudomonadati; phylum Pseudomonadota; class Alphaproteobacteria; order Hyphomicrobiales; family Rhizobiaceae; genus Rhizobium; species Rhizobium sp. SEMIA 4085. The sequence goes on along the minus strand of NZ_JABEPH010000032.1, from coordinate 19,429 downwards.
AGGGCTCGCTCTACGAGGGCGCCGACACATCTTTCGGCCGTCTGCTTGGACTCTCCAACCTCGGGATCAGCTACAACGAGGTGCCGCCCGGCAAATCGAGCTGTCCGTTTCACAATCACCATGTCGAGGATGAGCTGTTCTTCGTCATCGAAGGGACGGGCGAATACCGTTTTGGAAGCGAACGTTACCCCATCAGGAAAGGCGACACGCTCGGCGCGCCTGCCGGCGGCAAGGAAACGGCCCATCAGATCCTCAATACCGGCAGCACGACGCTGATCTATCTCGGCATCTCCACGATGGCGAAGACGGAGATCGTCGAATACCCGGATTCCCAAAAATTCCTCGCCAAGACAGATCATCACGTCGGGCGCTTCCGCTTCATCGGGCGCGCGGAGAACGATCTCGACTACTGGGACGGCGAAGCAGGCGCGTGAGACAGGTGGTCAGAAAATATCCAAGATGATCAATGTTCCGACCATCGAAACGAAACGGTTGATTCTGCGGCCGCACCGGCTCGACGATTTCGATGCCTACATACACTTATGGGCAGATGCGGACGTCGTTCGCTATATCAGCGGCGTGCCATCGACACGCGAGCAGACATGGTCCCGCCTCCTAAGGGCGAGTGGCATGTGGCATCATATGGGTTTTGGCTTTCTGATCATCGAGGAAAAGCAAAGCGGGCGGCTGATCGGCGAAGCAGGCTTCCATGAAGCCCGACGTGAGATGTCTCCACCAAGCGAGGAAACACTGGAAACCGGATGGGTGTTGCTGCCTTCCGCACAAGGACGGGGCTATGCGACAGAAGCACTCACGGCGCTGATCGCATGGGCTGACTGTCATTTCCCCGGCAAGGAGATGACCTGTATCGTCAGCCCGGAAAACGCAGCTTCGCTACGGGTGGCGGAAAAGCTCGGCTTCCGCGAGGTGGCGCGTACCGATTATCACGGCGAAATCATTCTGCTTTCGCGGCAGGGAATTCAGCCAGCCTAGCTGCATAGCGCGCCATCGTATCAACCTCGAAATTGACGAAATCACCGGCCTCTCGCTCGCCCCATGTCGTGACTTCCAAAGTATGGCGAATGAGAAGCACATCGAAATCCGTGCCTTCGATGGCGTTGACCGTCAGCGACGTACCATCGAGCGCGAGCGAGCCTTTGGGCGCCACGAATTTCGCAAGATGCTCCGGGGCGCGCAGACGGAAGCGGGTCGCATCGCCTTCCGTAGTCACCGACAGGATTTCTGCCTTGCCGTCGACATGCCCTGAGACGATGTGGCCGCCGAGTTCGTCGCCGATCTTCAGAGGACGCTCGAGATTGACGCGGGTGCCTTCCTTCCAGCTTGCAAGCGTCGTGAGCCTTAAAGCCTCTTCCCAAGCCTCCACCTCGAACCAACGCCCGTTGTTGCCTTCGTCCGGCAGGCCGGTCACCGTCAGGCAGATGCCCGAATGGGAAATCGACGCGCCCATATCGATGGTCTTAGGGTCGTAATTGCTCACGACGCGGAGCTTCACACCCTCGTTCATGGCAGAAACGGATTCAATCATGCCGATATCCGTGACAATTCCGGTGAACATCAAAATTCTCTTTCGTATTCGTCCAGCCGGTCGTCGCCGAACATGAATGTGCCTCTATGGGCAAAACCGGATGGCATATCGGACTTCGTCAAAGGCGATTCAATACCGCCCTCGCCGATGATGATCTGGCCCTGGTAAAGCTGGATTCGATCGACGAGACCGGCGTCGAGGAAAAGCTGTGCCGTCTTCGCACCGCCTTCGACCAGGAGCGAGGATATGCCGCGCGAGGCGAGCGCCGGAAGCAGCACTTCGGGATGGTAAGGATGGCAGTATAGGATTTCAACGCCTGCAGCCCGCAGGGCTTCGGCGCGGGCCTCACCCCCCTTTATCCTGCCGGGCATCTCCCCCACCAGGGGAGGGATCGGCAGGTTGCCGCAGCTCGCGTCTACCGGCACCTCATCAGTGGTGGCGTCGATCCCGGCGGAAGAATGCGGGCGAGCGTTCACCCCATCTATCTCGCCCCACGTGGGAGAGATGTCCGGCAGGATAAAGGGGGCGGCCTCGCCTGCAACGGCAATGGTCGGCACCTCTCGTGCTGAACGCACAAGTTTACTGCCGAGCGGCAAATCAAGCCGCGGATCAAGCACGACACGCACCGGCGACAGCGATTGCAGGCCCGGCACCCGCACCGTGAGTTCCGGGTCGTCGGCGATCGCCGTGCCGATGCCGACGAGGATGGCGTCGGTTTCAGCGCGGAGCGCCTGGACCTGTGCGCGGGCGAGTGGACTGGTGATGGCGATCTGTCCCTCGCCTTTGCGGCCGATCATGCCGTCGGCGGAAACCGCAAGCTTCAGAGTCACATAGGGCCGGTTCTTCGTTTGCCGCGTGAGATAGCCGGCGAGCGAGCGCCTGCCCTCCTCTTCGAGCACGCCGATATCAACCTCGATGCCGGCTTCGCGCAGAAGCGCGATGCCGCGGCCGGAGACACGAGGATCAGGATCGGTCACGCTGATGACGACGCGCGCGACACTGGAGGCAATCAGCGCGTCGGCGCAGGGCGGCGTCTTGCCGTGATGAGAGCAGGGTTCGAGCGTCACATAGGCGGTGGCGCCGCGAGCCAGTTCGCCTGCCTCGGTGAGCGCCTGCGGCTCGGCATGCGGGCGCCCGCCGATCGCCGTCGTGCCGCGGCCGACGATTTCGCCGTCCTTGACGATGACGCAGCCGACGGAAGGATTTGTGGAGGTCTGGCCGAGATGCAGAAGGCCAAGACGGATTGCCTCGGCCATGAAACGCCTGTCATGCGGTCCGGCGCTCAAGGCTCAGGTCTCCAAACTGTCGCGGCTGATCTTGGCGTTGATTTCGGAGATGACCTTTTCGAAATCCTCGGCATGCGAGAAATCCCGATAGACCGAGGCATACCGAACAAAGCCAACGTCATCGAGACTCTTGAGAGCTTCCAGCACTTGAAGGCCGATGGCCTCGGAGCTGATTTCGACTTCGCCGGAGCTTTCGAGGCGGCGGACGATGCCGGAAACAGCCCTTTCGATGCGGTCACGGTCGACCGGACGCTTGCGCAGCGCGATCTCGAAGGACCGCACCAGCTTGTCGCGGTCGAAAGGCACCTTGCGGCCGGTCTTCTTGACGACCATCAGCTCGCGCAGTTGCACGCGCTCGAAGGTCGTGAAGCGGCCGCCGCAATCGGGACAGATCCGTCTGCGGCGGATGGACGTATTGTCCTCCGCCGGACGTGAATCCTTGACCTGGGTGTCTTCCGATCCGCAGAATGGGCAGCGCATGCGCTATCCTTAGCCGATGTAATCGTACATTGGGAAGCGGCCGGTAAGGTCGACCACCTTGCCACGAACGGCTGCTTCGACTGCAGCGTTGCCTTCATCGGAATTGGCGACCTTGAGGCCGTCGAGAACCTCAACTATGAGGTTGCCGATTTCCTTGAATTCCGCTTCCTTGAAGCCGCGCGTCGTGCCTGCCGGAACGCCGAGACGGACGCCGGAGGTGACAAAGGGCTTTTCCGGATCGAACGGAATACCGTTCTTGTTGCAGGTGATGTAGGCGCGCCCGAGCGCTGCTTCGGCGCGCTTTCCGGTCGCGTTCTTCTTCCGAAGATCGACGAGCATCAGGTGGTTGTCGGTACCGCCGGAGACGACATCGAGTCCGCCTGCCATCAGCGTCTCGGCAAGCGCTTTAGCGTTCTTGACGATCTGCGCGGCGTAGTCCTTGAAATCCGGCTGCAGCGCTTCGCCGAAGGCGACGGCCTTGGCGGCGATGATGTGCATCAGCGGACCACCTTGGAGGCCCGGGAAAACAGCCGAGTTGAACTTCTTCGCCAGATCCTCGTCGTTCGTCAGGATGACGCCGCCGCGCGGGCCGCGAAGCGACTTGTGGGTCGTGGTCGTTGCGACGTGGCAGTGCGGGAACGGCGACGGATGCTGGCCGCCGGCAACGAGGCCGGCGATATGAGCCATGTCGACCATGAGATAGGCGCCGACCGAATCGGCAATCTCGCGGAAACGCTTCCAGTCCCAGACACGGGAATAAGCGGTGCCGCCGGCGATGATCAGCTTCGGCTTGTGCTCTTCGGCCTTGCGGGCGACTTCGTCCATGTCGAGCAGGTTGTCGCCTTCGCGAACGCCGTAGGACACGACGTTGAACCACTTGCCGGACATGTTGACTGGCGAACCGTGCGTTAGGTGACCGCCCGAGTTCAGGTCGAGGCCCATAAAGGTATCGCCCGGCTGCAGCAGAGCCAGGAAGACCGCCTGGTTCATCTGCGAGCCGGAATTCGGCTGGACGGTGGCGAAGTTCACGCCGAAGAGCTTCTTGGCGCGTTCGATCGCCAGTTCTTCAGCAATATCGACGAACTGGCAGCCACCGTAGTAGCGCTTGCCCGGATAACCTTCCGCATATTTGTTCGTCATGATGGAGCCCTGGGCTTCCAGCACCGCGCGCGAAACGATGTTCTCCGATGCGATCAATTCGATCTCATGCCGCTGGCGGCCGAGTTCCTTTTCAATCGCGCCGAAGATATCCGGATCGGTGTCGGCAAGCGAGCGATTGAAGAAGGTCTGCGTGGAAGCATTTGTCATGGGCGGGCTCCTCAACTGGAATGCGCGAAGGTATTAGCGTTCCGCCCTGCCGAGAGCAATACGAAGAACGACATTTGCTGGGCAATCTACGCGCAGGAGTGTCGTGGACTTGGCATTGTCGTGGGATGCCCCTCACCCTGATCCTCTCTGCGCCAGCTTGGAGGGGACATGCCTCGCAAAACTTAGAGATTAACCGAAGCGCTGCGACATATCCCCTTCGCCTCGTTTACCGAAAGAAGATCCCGGCAAACGCATGAAGGGCAACCGCTTGCAAAAAATAAAAACCGCGCCTTCCAGCGCGGTTCGCCTTCCAGCGCGGTTTTCTCAATTCAGACGCATGACGCTTACTGAACCGGCTGCTCCATTCCAGCGGTCGTATCGAGAGCAAGCTCGGCGTTGCCGTCCATCTGGTAGATGTCGTCGCGGAACTGCACGAGGCCGTCCGGCATGCCCCAGGCGGAGATGTAGACGAAATAGACCGGGATTTCCTCGGCGAGCGTAATCGGCGTGTTGACCCGGCTGGCAATCACCTGCTCCATCTGCTGGCGCGACCACGGCGGGGTGTCGCGCAGCAACCAAGTCGTCAGGTCGCGGACGTTCTGGACGCGAACGCAGCCGGACGACTCAAAGCGCATCAGCTTGTTGAACAGGCCCTGCTGCGGCGTGTCGTGCATGTACTCGCCGTTCTTGTTATGGAAATTGATCTTCGCCGAGGCCATGGCGTTGATCTTGCCTGGATCCTGACGGAACATCAGGTTCGGCGCCTCGCCATTCCAGTCGATGGTTTCCGGGGCGACTTCGTTGCCTTTGCCATCGATCAGGCGAATGGCGTTCTTCTCGAGATAAGTCGGATCCTTGCGCATCAGCGGCATGATGTCCTTCTCGACGATCGAGCGCGGCGCAGTCCAATAGGGATTGAGGATGACCTCGTAAATCTTCGAGTTGACGATATGCGTCGGGCGGCTGATACGTCCGACGACCGCCGCATGACGTGTCGCCACACTGCCGTCCTCGACCGCCTCGACATAGGCGGCCGGAATATTGACCATGACATGGCGCCGGCCGAGATCTTCCGGGAAGGTCTGCAGGCGGATAAGGTTGGTGTTCAGCTGCTGCAGGCGCACATCAACCGGAATGTTCATCGCCTTCAGCGTGAATTCGCCAATGACGCCGTCTGCCGGAAGGCCATGACGAGCCTGGAAGCGCTTGACCGCACCATCGACATAGGAATCGAAGGCGGACGACATGCCTGCTTCGCGCGGCAGGTCGCCGGTAATGGCAAGGCGCTGGCGCAGGGCCTGAACGGAAGGATCAGTCACGCCGAGCTGGAGACGCAGGCCAGCCGGATTGACCTCAGGCCAACCGCCTGCGGAGGCGATCTGCTGATACTCCATGATCGCCTGCTGGATGCTCGGAACCGATTGCGGGCTGAGGATCGGGGTATTGGAGACGGCGGCACTCGCCGTGCGCGAGGCAGCCTTGGCATCGAACTGATCATCCCACGCGCCGCGGCGCGGTGCGTTGATCAGCGCATCGAGCGCGGACTGCGCAAATGCCGGGGCGGCGATTGCACTGGCGCCGACGGTTGCCGCAGACGCAAGAAAAGCGCGGCGCGAAAGAGCTTCAATTCGGTTTTTCTTCGACATAATCCCAACCACTCAATGCCGCAGCTTGAAAGGAAAACCGCGGGCTTTGCGATTCACTGCGCCACGGCGCAGATCACTACCATTCCGTTTTCCGGCGCATCACAGGTTTCCGCGCCGGGCCATCACAAGATTGCGAGCCGGAAGCGCGGACGACCTTGAACTATCATATGAGAAGCGCCGCTTGCCGTGCATGTCCGCTGTCATACCAATATGGCCAATTCGTGTCGCCGACGGCCAAGAGGCCTACCGATCGTCGGGAGCGGCACGGACGAAACCTATCGATCCATCGTAAACGGTGCTGGTTAATAGCGGCTAAAAAACGGCCTGAATACAGGTGCTGAATACAGGCCGCTGTGCTTGGGTGCGACGCGTTGCAAAGATGACACGCTTGGCCCCGGAACGGCAAAACCGGACGCGCAGGGACGCATCCGGTTTTCTTCGACCTTGGAGGAGGTCTCTTACCTTAGAGCCGGTAAAGGATCTGGTCGTTCCAGAAACGGTCGAGGCGCTGCAGGAGCCTGTTCATCTGGGTGAACTCGTCCGTGCCGATGCCGCCGACCTTGTCGATCGAGGCGATGTGGCGCTCGTAGAGCTTGGCGACTGTTTCGGCGACCTCAGTGCCGGTTTCCGTCAGGCTGATGCGGACGGAGCGGCGGTCGATGCGCGAGCGCTGGTGGTTGATGAAGCCGAGATCGACCAGCTTCTTAACGTTGTAGGACACGTTCGAGCCGAGATAGTAGCCACGCGAGCGCAGCTCGCCGGCGGTCAGCTCGGAATTGCCGATGTTGAAAAGGAGCAGAGCCTGGATGGCGTTGACGTCGCTGCGGCCCTGACGGTCGAACTCGTCCTTGATGACATCCAGAAGGCGGCGGTGAAGACGTTCAACAAGGTGAAGGGATTCCATGTAAAGATCACGGATGTCCTGGTCCTGCTGATCACGGAAGTTCGATACCGCCTGCGGCTTGATTTTCGTATTCATGATGACTGCCTCACTGTTTGTTTGGCGGTGTTGGTTTTCTTCCCGCCTTGAGACAGACCCTATCGAATACAAATAAAATTCTACTTAAACTGCAGGCTTAACAGCACCTTACCGGAAACTCCGCGTTGTATCAGGGTAAATCAACGCTTACTTTGCGGCGCTGGCGGCGTTTTTCCAGCCAGAGCGCCAGGCGGAAAACCAGATAGACCGAGGCCACTGCGCCATGCATCAAAAGGATGAGCCGGTTGGACCCGAAGGTCTGCGGCAGCAGGCCATACATCAGGATTTGTCCGCCTGCGGCGAGCACCCAAACGACCGGGCCCCAGGATACCGTCAGCCAGAGGCCGAGCGAAGCGACGGGGAAGAGGACGGCAAGGCTTGTGGCCGCAACCTTCCACGGCAAGCTCAGAAGATCGAAGCGCCCTGCCCCCACCAGTGAATAGCCAACAAGCATCGCCCAATATTGCAGGCCGAACCAGAAGCAGGAGATCGCGATCAGCCTCAGAAAGAGGATGAACAGGATGTCTATCAGCGTCCGCTTCGGCATCGTCGGAGAATCATTTTCCATGGCGCAGACTTTAGGGTTCCCGTTGCGGCTCCACCAGCGGCTGATCCGCCGCGGCCAATCGCCCGGTTTGGTTTTCCGGTCCGTCATGATAATGAGCGGACCAAGAAATGGAATGGCCAGGAACGAAAGACAATGCAGGACAAGACGCACCTCGTCGACGAGATCACCGGGCACCGCCGCATGCGCCGCAATCGCAAGGCGGACTGGACGCGCCGGCTGGTGCAGGAAAACCGGCTGACGGTGGACGACCTGATATGGCCGGTCTTCGTGATCCCCGGTTCCGGAATCGTGGAACCGATCCCCGCCATGCCCGGCGTCAACCGCATGAGCATCGACAAGCTGGCGGATGCAGCCAGGGAAGCGGCTGACCTCGGCGTCCCGGCAATCGCCACCTTCCCGAACATCGAGATGGCACTCCGTGACGAAACAGGCTCGAACAGCCTGGAGGCCAACAATCTTATCAATCAGGCGACGATCGCCATCAAGAAAGCCGTTGCGAACATCGGCGTGATCACCGACGTGGCTCTCGACCCTTTCACCAGTCACGGCCATGACGGCATCCTCAACGGTGGCGAAATCGTCACCGACGAGACCGTCGATCAGGCCGCGCGCGCCGCCGTCATGCAGGCTGATGCCGGTTCCGATATCATTGCCCCGTCGGAAATGATGGACGGCCGCATCGGCGCGATCCGGCGGGCGCTCGATGCTGCAGGGCACCAGAATGTCGGGATCATGAGCTATGCCACCAAGTTCGCGTCGGCATTCTACGGGCCTTATCGCGAGGCGATCTCAACCGGCGGCCTGCTGAAGGGTGACAAGAAGACCTACTATATCGATCCTTCCAATGGCACCGAGGCTATCCGCGATGCGGCACTCGATGTCGAAGAAGGTGCGGACATGCTGATGGTCAAGCCTGGCCTGCCCTATCTCGACATCTGCTGGCGCATGAAAGAGGCCTTCGGACTTCCGACCTTCGCCTATCAGGTTTCCGGGGAATATACACAGATCAAGGCTGCAGCGATGAATGGCTGGATCGACGGCGAACGGGCGATGCTGGAAACGCTGCTGGCCTTCAAGCGGGCCGGCTGCGACGGGATCCTGACCTATTTCGCGATCGAGGTCGCCAGACTGCTGGCAAAGCGCTGATCTTCACGCATTATTGTATCTTCGGCGGCCGACACCATATCAGTGGCATCGATTTCCAAGGGAGACCGCAGATGAGCCTTAATCCGAACCCGCTTTATGCCGCACCGGAAGACTGGCGCGCCTATAGCGGCACGCTGAGCCGGCGAGTCTTCGCGTTCATTCTCGACTACATCATTGTGCTGCTTCTGTGCATTCCCGCGGCAGTCGTGCTGTTTTTTCTGTCGATTCTGACGCTCGGCCTCGGCTTCTTACTCTATCCGGCGCTCTTCGTGCTGGTTGCCGGCCTTTATTTCGGCTTTACGGTCGGCGGGCCGAGCCAGGCTTCGCCCGGCATGCGGGCGATGGGGATCGCAATCGTGCGCGTCGATGGCCGCCCGATGGATTTCCTTTTGGCGATCGCTCATCTGGCGCTTTTCTGGATCCTTAATTCGCTGTTGACGCCGCTGATTCTGCTTGCTGGTCTTTTTACCGAGCGCAGCCGGCTGATTCACGACCTGCTCGTCGGCACGGTTACCGTTCGCACCGACTGAGGCGGCAAATTAAATCCGCCGCCGGTCTTTGCCGGCCGGCCCGCGGCGCCATATCAAAAAAGAACAGAAAAATTGATAGCGCGGATAGACCAGCCGCGCTGTTGACGTTTTCTATTCTTAGTTCATGCTGTCTTGAAATAGTCAGTGCGAAAGGACATTTCCCCGGCAGATGAATACGCAGGCCTCGCCATCACCGCAGTTTTATCTGACGGCTCCGGCTGCATGTCCGTATTTGCCGCATGAGATGGAGCGTAAGGTCTTCACGCATCTCGTCGGTCCGCGGGCTGCAGAAATGAACGACATCCTGACACAAGGCGGCTTCCGCCGTTCGCAGAACATCGCCTACCGCCCCGCCTGCGAAGCCTGCCGTGCCTGCGTCTCGGTGCGTATCCTCGCGCAGGAGTTCCAGCCGACGAATTCAATGAAACGGGTGCTCGCCCACAACGTCGACGTCGTTGCGACCGAATTTCCGGCGCAGCCTTCCAGCGAGCAGTATTCACTCTTCCGCCGCTATCTCGACGACCGCCATCAGCAAGGCGGCATGTCCGACATGACCGTGCTCGACTATGCGATCATGGTGGAAGATACGCATGTGAACACCAAGATCATCGAATATCGCAAACGCGAGGAAGGTTCGGGCCTGGAGACCCGTCCGCGCGGCGAGCTCCTGGCCGCGGCGCTGACCGACACGATGAGCGACGGCCTTTCCATGGTCTATTCCTATTTCAATCCGGAATATGACAAGCGCTCGCTCGGCACCTTCATGATCCTCGATCAGGTGAAGCGCACGAAGGCGCTCGGCCTTCCCCATGTCTATCTCGGCTACTGGGTTCAGGGATCGCGCAAAATGGATTACAAGACGCGCTTCCAGCCGCAAGAGCACCTGACGCCGCGCGGCTGGGAACGCTTCGATCCCTCCATGATGGCCGAAGGCACGCACGACTAAATGTCCCTTCCTTCCCTTTCCGGTCACCGGAAAGGCCTTGCCCTGACGGCAATCGGTGGCCTGGCCCTTTCCATGGACATTCCGCTCGTGCGACTCGCCGAGGGAAAGATGTGGCCGATCCGCGGCCTTCGCAGCATCACGACGGTTCTGGTGACGCTGCTTATCGTCGCAGCGATCCGCGTGCTGAAAGGAAAATGGCCGATCTTGATCCCGGGACGGCACGGCATCGCTGCGGGACTGCTTTACGGCCTGTCCACACTGACCTTCCTGCTTTCAGTCTTCAACACGGCCACGGCCAACGTCGTCTTCATCGTTGCCTTCAATCCGATGTTCGGCGCGCTGCTTTCGTGGATATTTCTGAAAGAGCGGCCGCCGGTTTCGACCTTGGTGGCGATGGCCGCCATGATCGTCGGCGTCGGGCTGATCGTGCATGACGGAATTTCGAGCGGCCACATCTTCGGCGACGCGATGGCGCTTCTGAGCGCGCTCATCCTCGGCGCGGCAATCACGGTCGGCCGGGCCTCTCGGCGCGACATGGGCTTCGTGCCGCTCCTTGCCGCGATGTTCCCGGCAATCCTCGGCTTTGCCATGGCGCTGCCTGCGGGCGTTTCGATCGATCATCCCGGCTGGATCATCTTCAACGGCGCCATCGTGATGCCCGTTGCCTTCTGGTGTCTGGCAACCGGCCCGCGCTATCTCTCGGCCCCCGAAGTCGGCATGTTCTACCTGCTGGAGACGGTACTTGCCCCGATCTGGGTCTGGTTCATCTTCGCTGAAGTTCCGACGGCGATGACACTCATGGGCGGCGCCATCCTCATTATAGTGATCATGACGCATTCGCTCTGGATGGCACGCGGAGGCGGTGTTCGACAGCGACGATAGTGTTTAGCGAGGACGATATCTTTATCCTTCCCGCTGCATATCTTCATGGGATCATCCGAAACCATCCTTTGATCGACGGCAACAAGCAGACCGGTTACCTCGCTGCGTTCGCCTTCCCATATGTAAACGGCTGTCTCATTGATGCCGACAACGCCAGATCGTTGTCTTCCTCGCCTCCGTCGCCGCCGGCGAAATAGACGACGCGGGCGTGACGCGCTTTCAGCGTATCCTCAGCTCGCTAGCCGGTCCGTCTGTTCCAGCACCCGTTCCAGGCCGTCCATCACATGCTTCCAACCCTGACGGGTCTTTTCTTCGAACGCCCCCCATTCGGCGCACATTTCGTGGGAGAGCGTCAGGCGGCTGCCGGCACCCAGCGGCTCGATGTCGATCTCGACGCGGTCGGGATTGTGGTCGTGCTCCTCCGCCGAGAAGCTGAAGGCCATGTGTCTCGGCCTGCGAAGTTCGAGAAATATGCCGCAGTGGCATGCGTCGCCGGTTGGGCGCCTGTCGATGATCAGAAAGCGGCCGCCGACATGGGGAGCGATTTCGGCGCGGATAACATGGCCATCCTTCGCCGCGAAAAGGAAGCGCCTGGCGATTTGCGGGTTGAGCCATGCGTCGTAGACGACGGAAGGCGGCGCATTATAAGTGTGATCGACATGCAGCTTGATGGTATTGGCAGACATTGATGCTCCTCCGTTTGGGGGCTGCGCTGCGAGCGCAATGCCCAACGGCCATTCCGTCCGTCCTCGGAATGAACCTGTTCCCAATTTTGATAACAGGAATGAAATAGAGGATACGACCCGCTCGCCAAGAGCGGATCGCCAATTTGTTATCGCCTCAGCCGGCAAATTTGCCGCTGCGCGGGAAGCCCTTTGGAACCGTGCGGCCCGCAGAAGCGCGGTCGCCCAACCATTCGGCCAGTTCTTCCTTGTTTTTTGTGAAAGTACGACCTGCGCTGTCTTCCCAGACGAGACCGTCGGCGATCGCGAAACAACGGACGTCGGAAATGCCGCCATCCTTGTATCGCTGCAGACGCACGCCCTTGCCGCGGCCCATCTCCGGAACCTGGGCCAGCGGGAAGACCAGCATCTTGCGGTTCTCGCCGACGACAGCGACGTGATCACCGCTGACGGGCACGATGAGCTTGGTCTCGTCCGGCATCGCAACATTCATGATCTGCTTGCCCTTGCGGGTGTTGGCAGCCATTTCGGATTCCGCCACAATGAAGCCGTTGCCGGCCGTCGAGACGATCAGCTGCTTGCGCGCCGGATCGTGGACGAAGGCCGTCAGCACAGCCTGATCGTTATCCATGTCGACCATGATGCGCAGCGGCTCGCCATGGCCGCGCCCGCCGGGCAGCTTGTCGCCGCCGAGCGTGAAGACCTTGCCGCCGGTGGTGACGACAAGGATCTTGTCCGTCGTCTGTGCCGGGAAGGCTATCTTCAGCGCATCGCCCTCCTTGAAGGTCAGGCTCGCGGTGTCAGCGATGTGGCCCTTCAGCGCACGGATCCAGCCTTTTTCGGAAACGACGACGGTGATCGGTTCCTTCTCGATCATCGCGTGCTGGATGGCTTGTTCGTCGGCTTCGGGCGCCTCGGCGAACTGGGTGCGGCGGCGGCCGATTTCGGTTGCCTTGGCGAACTTCTTCTTCACCTCGCCAATTTCCCAGGCGACCGTCTGCCACTGCTTTTCCTCGGAGGCGAGCAGCGCCTCGATGCCGGTCTTCTCCTTTGTGAGTTCGTCAAACTCGGTTCGGATTTCGAACTCTTCGAGCTTGCGCAAAGAGCGCAGCCGCATGTTGAGGATCGCCTCGACCTGGTTGTCGGTCAGTCCCCAGCGGGCCACCATCACCGGCTTCGGTTCGTCCTCCTCGCGGATGATGCGGATCACCTCGTCGATGTTCAGGTAGGCAATGAGCAAGCCGCCGAGGATTTCGAGGCGTCTGTCGATTGCGGCAAGGCGGAAGCGTGAACGGCGCTGCAGGACCTCGCGGCGGTGATTCAGCCACTCCTTCAGCACCTCGTTCAGCGCCATGACGCGCGGAATGCGGCCCATGGACAGAACGTTCATGTTCAGCGGGAAGCGGCTCTCCAGCTCCGTCAACTTGAACATCGATTCCATCAGGATCGTCGGATCGACGGTACGGCTCTTCGGCACCAGCACGACTCGGACGTCTTCGGCCGACTCGTCGCGTATGTCTTCCAGCAGCGGCAGTTTGCGGGCGATCAGCAGCTCGGCGATCTTTTCGATCAATCGCGACTTCTGTACCTGGAAGGGGATTTCGGTGACGATGATCTGATAGCCGCCGCGACCGAGATCTTCGATCTGCCACTTGGCGCGTACGCGGAAGCCGCCGCGGCCGGTGCGGTAGCTTTCGATGATGCTTTCGCGACCGTCGATGATGATGCCACCGGTCGGAAAATCCGGGCCCGGAATGAACTCGACGAGCTTTTCGACGGTCGCATCCGGATGCTTGATCAAGTGCAGTGCCGCATCGCAAAGCTCATGGGCGTTATGCGAAGGAATGGAAGTCGCCATGCCGACGGCGATGCCGGAGGAGCCGTTCGCGAGCAGGTTCGGGAAAGACCCCGGAAGAACGGTCGGTTCCTCGTCTTCCTCGTTATAGGTCAGGCGGAAATCGACGGCATCCTGCTCGATGCCTTCGAGAAGCAGCGCCGTGACCTCCGTCATGCGAGCTTCGGTATAACGGTAGGCGGCGGCGTTATCACCGTCGATATTGCCGAAGTTTCCCTGCCCGTCGACGAGCGGATAACGCTGGGAGAAATCCTGCGCCAGACGCACCAGCGCATCGTAGACGGACTGGTCTCCATGCGGGTGGAACTTACCAATGACGTCGCCGACAATGCGGGCGCATTTCTTAAAGGCCGCGTTCGGGCGTATGCCCATCTCGCTCATGGCATGAATGATGCGCCGATGAACCGGCTTCAGACCGTCGCGGACGTCTGGAAGCGCGCGGTGCATGATGGTCGAAAGTGCATAGGCCAAGTAACGCTCCTCGAGCGCGGCCTTCAGATCAACCGGGTGAATGCTGTCGTCTCCGCCGGAAGGCGGCAAAATCTCTTGTCCCATGAGCCTTGCCTAGCCCAGAAGGCGATTCACGGCAAGGAATGAGGGGGTGGCCCTGTGGATGACGCGCTGGAACGCCATGAAAAGGTCATCAAGCATCGCCACCAATTTGGACTTTGTTTGCTTTCCCCTTCAACAGAAATTTATACAGCTGCAAATATAAACTGCGTTCGATTCGCAGTAATTTCACTGCAATTTGCAACCACCACCAAAGGACTTACCCATGACCTTTTACCGGACAACCCGGCTGATGCTGTCTGGCGCCGCGTTCCTGTCACTCGCCGGCTCCGCGTTTGCCCTCGACGGGCAGGATCTCCTGAAGAAGCTCAATGCCGCCTATAGCGCCCAAGGCGGAACGATCACTGCCGATGGCGTCGATGTCGACGACACGACGGTGACGCTGAAGAACGCGAGCTTCAAGCCGACCGGCAGCGGGCCCCTCAACATCGGTGACATCACGATGACCGGCGTCGAGGAAGACGAAGACGGCGGTTACTACATCGAGGAAGCAGCCTTTCCCGACATCAACATCACCGAGGACGGGGCGACCGTCAGCGCCTCCGAAATGACGCTCGGCGGCATATCCATTCCTGCTGATGCCAGCGGTGACGGCCTCGACTCCATATTGCTTTACGAAACGGCGCATGTCGGCCCGTTCAAGGTCACCAAGAATGGCAAGGAAGTCTTCTCGCTCGGCGAAACCCAGATGAACCTGTCGCTTCGTGAAGACGAATCCGGCTTCGACTTCGACGGCGCATTCAAGAGCATGAAGGCGGACCTTAGCGATGCTCCGGACCCGCAGGCGAAGGAAGCAATCGAGAAGCTAGCCCTGCAGCACGTCAACGGCGACATCACGATGAAGGGCGCTTGGGATCTCGGCCCCGGCACGATCGACATCTCCGAATTTGCCCTCGACGTGACAAATGTCGGCCGCCTAAACCTTGCCTTCAAGATTTCGGGATACACTCTGCCTTTCATGAAGTCGCTGCAAGAAGCGGCCAAGGCCTCTGAAGCGAACCCGAACAAGGAAGAAGCCCAGCAGGCGCTTGGCCTTGCCATGCTCGGCCTGATGCAGCAACTTTCGTTCAACGGCGCCGAAATCCGCTTCGATGACGCATCGATCACGAAGCGTGCGCTGGAATATGCTGGCTCCAAGCAGAACATCTCGGCACAGCAGATGGCGGATGCGCTGAAGGCTATGGCGCCGATTGCGCTGGCTCAGCTCAACATCCCGGAACTGCAGAACGCGATTTCGGCAGCGGTCAACACCTATCTCGACGACCCGAAAAACTTCGCTGTCAGCGCCGCACCGGCCAAGCCTGTCCCCTTCCCGACCATCATGGGTGCTGCCATGGGCGCTCCGAACACGCTGCCCGGCGTGCTCGGCGTGAAGGTGACGGCGAACCAGTAAGATTTGAACTTCACCAACAAATAAGCCCGGTAACGCACCGGGACCCGGTAACGCACCGGGCTTGTCGCATTGGAAGAACTCAGTCTTTGTTGACCGGCGGGATCGGGCGGATCGCCAGTTCGCGCAGCTGCGCAGGCGTTGCCGACGACGGTGCGCCCATCAGAAGGTCCTGGGCCTGCTGGTTCATCGGGAAGAGCGAGATTTCGCGCAGGTTCTTCGCGCCCGCGAGCAGCATTACGATCCGGTCGATGCCGAAGGCGGCGCCACCATGCGGCGGTGCGCCGTACTGGAAGGCGCGATAGAGACCGCCGAAGCGATCCTCGACGTCCGCCTGGCTGAGCCCCACCTTTTCGAAGGCCTGGACCATCAGTTCCGGCGACTGGTTACGGATCGAGCCCGAAGCGATCTCGAAGCCATTGCAGACGGCGTCGTACTGGAAGGCCTTGATCGTCAGCGGATCCTGGTTCTGCAGCGCCTCCAAGCCGCCCTGCGGCATGGAGAAGGGGTTGTGCGCGAAGTCGACCTTCTTCTCGTCCTCGTTCCATTCGAAGAACGGGAAGTCGACGATCCAGCAGAGTTCGAAACGGTCGCGGTCGATGAGGTTCAGCTCGTCGCCAGCGCGGTTGCGCGCTTCGCCTGCGAACTTGTAGAACTTGTCGGGCTCGCCGGCGACGAAGAAACAGGCATCGCCGTCATCGAGGCCGAGCTGGGTGCGGATCGCATCCGTGCGCTCTTCGCCGATGTTCTTGGCGAGCGGACCGGCTCCTTCGAGCTTTTCGCCTTCCTTGCGCCAGAAGATGTAGCCGAGGCCGGGCTGGCCCTGGCTCTGCGCCCAAGCGTTCATGCGGTCGCAGAAGGCGCGGGAGCCGCCGGTCTTTGCCGGGATCGCCCAGACTTGGACCTTCGGGTTGGACGCGATCATGTTCGCGAAGACCTTGAAGCCGGAGCCGGCGAAGTGTTCGGTCACGGCCTCCATGACGATCGGGTTGCGCAGGTCCGGCTTATCGGAGCCGTATTTGCGAATTGCCTCGTCATAAGGAATGCGTGGCCATTCCTTCGTCACCGGCTTACCTTCGGCAAACTCCTCGAACACTTTGGTCATCAGCGGACCCGTGGCGTTCCAGACGTCTTCCTGGGTCACGAAGCTCATTTCGAGGTCGAGCTGATAAAACTCGCCAGGCAGGCGGTCGGCTCGCGGGTCTTCATCACGGAAGCAGGGCGCGATCTGGAAATAGCGGTCGAAACCGGCAACCATCAAAAGCTGCTTGTACAGCTGCGGCGCCTGCGGCAGAGCGTAGAAGGTGCCGGGATGGATGCGGCTCGGCACGAGGAAGTCACGCGCCCCTTCTGGCGAGGAGGCCGTCAGGATCGGCGTCGAATATTCGGTGAAGCCGATATTGCCCATTTCACGGCGCATGGCAGAGATGATCTGCGTGCGCTTGACGATGTTCTTGTGCAGCGTCTCGCGGCGAAGGTCGAGGAAGCGGTATTTGAGGCGGACGTCTTCCGGATAATCCGGCTCGCCGAAGACCGGCAGCGGCAGTTCCTTGGCGGCGGAGAGGATTTCGATCTCCTGGGCGTAGAGCTCGATCTCGCCGGTCGCCATCGCCTTGTTGACGGTGTCTTCAGTACGCGCCTTCACGAGGCCGTCGATGCGGATGACCCATTCGCCGCGAACGGTTTCAGCGATCTTGAAAGCCGGCGAATCCGGATCGGCAACAACCTGGGTGATGCCGTAATGGTCGCGAAGGTCGATGAAAAGAACGCCTCCATGGTCGCGAACGCGGTGGACCCAGCCGGAAATCCGGACATTCGAGCCAACATCCGACTTCCGGAGGGCTGCACATGTGTGGCTGCGGTAGCGATGCATAATGTCTAATCCTGGTATTTTGGCTTGAGACGGCAGCAAGGGGCTCGAATGGCTCTCCGGTGCCGACAAGAAAATCGGGCGGAAAAGCGCATGGACGGTCTGATTTGTCAAGGCTTGGGCCGCATTGAGCACCACTTTGACGCGGTTTATTCGGGCGCGTCATGCAAGGCAACTGCGGCAGTTTGGCCCTCACTTCCTTATTGATGAAAGGCGCAGTCAACTTTAAAGATGGCGCCATTGTTGTTGCCGGAGCGCCAGATGCCCCTACTCACCCGCCGCAATCTGTTGAAGGCGTCCGCCGTCGCCGGCGCCTACAGTGCCGGCATGGGCATTGCCGGCAAGTTCGGCTTTGCCGGCTCGGCGCCCGGACCGCAGGTGCTGAGGCCGGGGAACACAGAGGCTTCGTTTACCGCTGCCGGCCCGACGAGGGAATTCATGCCCTGGGGCGACGGCGGCCCGCCGCCGGTGCTTCGCATGACCCGCGGCAGGCCCTATGCCGCACGCCTGACCAATGCTCTCGACGAGCCGACGACGATCCACTGGCACGGCCTTCGCATCGACAACAGGATGGACGGCGTGCCCTTCATGACGCAGCCCTACGTCTATACGGGTGACAGCTTTGACTACGCCTTCACGCCGCCGGATGCCGGCACCTTCTGGTATCACCCGCATTGCAACACGCTGACCCAGATGAGCCGTGGCATGACCGGCGTGATCGTCGTCGAGGATCCTGCCGATCCGACTTTCGATGCCGAGATCGTGCTCAACATGCGCGACTGGCGGCTTGGCGGAGATGGGCAATTCATCGCTCCGTTTCGTCCGCGCGACGCGGCAAAGACCGGCACCCATGGAACGGTGCGCACGGCGAACTGGCAGCAGGAGCCGCAATATGATGCGCCGGCCGGCGGCCTTGTCCGCCTGCGCATCGCAGTGACGGATGTTACCCGCGTCTTCTCGCTGCGGATGGAAGGCGCCAAGGCGACGGTCATCGCCATCGACGGCAATCCGGTGCCGCAGCGCTTTGCGCTTGACTTGCTCCAGATCGGTCCCGGGCAGCGGCTGGACCTTGCCGTGCGGATGCCGGACAGCGAAGGCGGTATAGCGATACTGGAGGATATCCGGGGGACCGGGCCCAAAACGATCGCGAGCCTGCGCGCCGTCGGTCAGTCGCTGAAACGCAACGCGGGCGACCTTGCCCCGCTTGCCGCCAATCCGGTCCCGCAGGCCGATCTTACCGCCGCCGAGAAGATACCACTGGTGCTCAGCGCCACGGCGCAAAACGCCTCCGTCGACAGCATATGCGGCACACTCGGTTACAGTTTCTGGGCGATCAACAGGCTGCCGTGGCCGGGCGATATTGCCGATCCGACCGCCCCGCTTGCCGAACTGAAGCTTGGCAAGAGCTACATCTTCCAGCTCGAGAACGTGACGCCGCACCTGCATCCGATCCATCTGCACGGCATGAGCTTCACGGTCGTTTCGTCCTCGACACGCGAGGTGATGCCGCTCGTTTCCGACACCTATCTCGTCCAGCCCGATGAGAAGGTCCAGCTTGCCCTCGTCGCCGACAACCCGGGCAACTGGGTGCTTCATTGCCATATCATCGAGCACCAGAAGACGGGAATGACGAGTTATGTGCGGGTTGTTTGAGGTAGGATAAAGTCCTCGTCCGCCTGCCGCACCTTCTTCCGGCTTTAACCGGGAAAAGGTGATATGCCGCAACCCCTCCATCCTTCTCAGC
>NZ_JABEPH010000344.1:0-6532 GCF_013004495.1 Rhizobium sp. SEMIA 4085 | reverse complement strand
AAGCGTCTCAGGAATGGGACGCCTGCTCGGAGGCAGGCGCGGATCTTGTGTGGCTTGCTGGTTTGGCCCGTTCGTTCTTGGCGCTTTGTCGGCTCCGGCGGTTACGGTTTGGCCTTTCCAAATCAGTAGCTTAATCTAAAGTATACCTGAAACCGCCGGGCTTTGCCCGCAGAAAACTGCAATTAGCCTAATAATATCAGCCATTTACTTTGTATGGACGGGCACTAGTCTAGATGAGAACGTCCCGCAGCGAACGGGGCATTCTACAGGGCGGGGCCAATTCGTGGGCCCCGGCTAGCAATCATAGGCACCAGCGGCACAACGCCGAGTCGTCCGCCGGGCGACGCCGGCCACGCTGACCGGCGGCAGCGGTCGACCGACTACGGCGCAGGCATCAGAAACGACGCGGGGCATCGGAACAATTGACTGGACGCTGGCTAGATCGCCGGACCAAAGTAAAGCCGCCCAAGCCAGACAGATGATTCCCATGCGTCTAAAAAGGGTCATTTTCCATCTCCTCTTACGAAGTTCCCCGGCAATTCACCCAGGTTACTCTGGATGTCCTTCACGTCGACTTTTTCGGCGTTTGTCGGGTTCTTGAAGCCAAAATCACCCGGCATAACCTCATCCCCCGACTTCCAATCCCGGACCTGGACGCTGTATTCCGGTCCACCCTTGACCAGCCTGGAAGTAATGACGAAGCGGCAGGGGTAAGGTTGTGCTCCTTGGGCGACCCAAATCTGGAAATCTACGTCGTCCTTGCGAAAGGCGAGAGAATCGCACTCGGCGCTATTGATGACGCCGCTTCCCAGGTCTTTCGAATCGTAAACGCCCTGCATCAACTCATCATATGAATTGGTCATCAACAAGTCGGCGGCAGGCAGCGGCAATCCATACTTGTCCTTTAGCTCGTCTATCAGATGATCGACCGTGCCAGGAATATCGACTTGCGTATACTTGTTGAGGTTCTTTCCCAAAAGGGTAAGCGTTTTTCCGTCGAATAGCGCTTCTGTCTCGACAAAACCGCCGGAACGTGTGGTGTGTACCTTGTCAGGCCGGCTGAGGGTCACAGTCCCTGAACTTGCCAGCCCAAGTTTTTGATCACTGTTGGTAACAACCTGGAGATTGGCATCGTATGCGAAGGATATGGCCTTCTGGGTTGCCAGATAATCGGACATGGCCTTCAGCAGCTTCTTGGCTTCGGCCGAGTCGGTGAGCCTCACGAGCTCAACTCGCCGGTTGAGAGCTTTTCCTTCGGCCGTCTCATTGCTGGCGATCGGCCGGGTCTGCCCAGCGCCTCCCGCTAATAACCTGTCAGCATCGACCCCTCGTTCCACCAGCGCCGCCTTGATGGCGTCGGCGCGTTCAAGGGAAAGACGTTCATTGGCTTCTGCATTGCCGCTTGCGTCGGTATGGCCGACAATTCTCAGGCTCCAATCAGGTAAATTCTTAAGTGCAGTCGCTATGTCATCAAGCAGCGTTTCAGCACCAGGTTCCAGTGTTGCCTTGCCAACGCCGAAACGCAGGCCATAGAGATCGTACTGATCCCTGGTCTGCAGCGCCTGCTGCATGGCTTCTTTACTGTAATGCTTGGCCGGGTCTTCCTGGGACCAGGATGGGGCGTTTGCCGCTACGACAAAGGCAACTGCCAGGAAAATTTTTCGAGCAATTCTCCCATGCCTTGGTGCATTTCCGTTAAGTTTCCGCCAGGCCCTATCGTATTCTTGGTGTTCGAGCATCTCAATTCGCGTGCTAAACATCGGACAATCCTCCTCACCGATTTATGGAATATGACCACCGAGCACTGCATGCCTTAATTTCGAACATGCTGAATAAGCAAAGTATTGCTGCAGGCGTGCGGCCGAATCTATGGATCAGAATTTCAATCCGAGGCCCCCGCATGGGGTGAACCGCACACGGTCTGCCGGCGGTTTCCCATCATATCGCCGTTCCGGCGCGAAACTAAGTCTAATGAGTCAACGACAACCAAGGCCGGTCGCGGTGAACTGAATACATCCGTTCAGAAAAACGGGAGATTCGACGGTTTCGGGATTGGATCAGGTAGCATTCTGCGCCCATGCAAGCAGTCCGCTCGGGCGGAACACCCACCTTCCGCACCATCCCAATCCATACCCTTGTACAACAACCAGAGAATACATTAGTATGCTCTTAAGTGCAACTTACATTGGGGACCGAGACGGCAGAGCCAGAGTCGGCCAGGTGCGTTCAGGGCACGGAGATCGAGGCCACCAGCTGCAGGTTCCCGCATGCCGCGGTGGCTCCCGGCGGTGGCCAGCGGCAATCACTTTGGGGCAAATATTACAGTTCCGGTAAGTTACTTGTCGGCGGTTGCGTTGTGAGGCAAAATGATGCATCGGAGTTGTGGCCTCCCCTCGGGACTGAGGTGATTTTCCAGTGCGACTGGAGTTGGCGAGGCAGGCTTCATACGATGCAGCGTTGGTGCGGGGTACGGCCAGGGTGGAAACGCCCGGGATTGGTGCTGGGGGACGCACGAGGATGTTACTTCAGATTGTCACGGGCACTGGCGTGCTGCTTGCCACGATCTTTATTCACGGCATGGCGGTTATGGTGCTGTTCCGGATAGGACGAGGTCCCCTTACCGGCACGCGGAAACTCTCCGGCTACGCCCGATTGGGCATCAGTTACTTTTTTGTCACCGGCTTTGTAATGGGCCATGGTCTATCGGCTAGTCGGCGAATTGCCGAACTTTGAGGACGCCATGTACTTCTCGGCGATTACCTTCGCCACGATCGGCTATGGCGACATTACGCTATCCAACGAATGGCGGCTCGCCAGTGCCATCGAAGGTGTAAACGGAATCCTGCTGTTCGGCTGGACTACGGCATTTCTTTTCAAAGTCTCGGAACTGTGGTCCTCCCGGCGGGCTGCGGATCAAAACATCGCACAACCGTGAAACAAGGACTTGCGGTGCGAGACAGGCCCCGGTGCACGGGACCGACGTACGCAACCATCAGCGGCTGTCCCTTGCAGAAAGGGGCTTCGCCGACTTCTGATCAAACCAGGAGGTGTTGTTATGCAGGAATTGCCTGTTGAAGGCGGGCGACACCAGAAGCTCATAGAGGCAGCTCTCGCCCTGCTGCTTGTGTCCATGCTGATCGTCGCGAGCTTCTGGGTACTGTTAGCCTTTGTCGGCGTCCTCACCTATGCGGTGATCCTTGCCACTGCCACAGCGGGGCTGTTTGATCGAATAGTTGAGCTGCTGAATGGAAGGCGTCGCCTGGCTGCCGTGCTGTTCGGCGTGGTCGCCGTGACGGTCATCATCGTGCCGTTGATCTATCTCTGTTCCGCTATTGCCGACTATCTGAGCGTCGCCGAGGCGTGGTTGAGCACGGCCGGCACTCGCGGAATCCCCAACCTTCCCGAGTGGCTTGCAGGACTTCCGCTAGTTGGAAACAAGGTATCTGCGGCATGGCAAGAGCTGCAGCGCGAGGGTCTGGTGTTGATGCAGCGCTACCAACCCCAGCTCGCTGCCGCAGGGCGCTGGCTCATCAATTTTGGTGCAGGTCTTCTGGTGGCTGTCCTTGAAATCTTCGTGGGCGTCGTCGTAGCCGCGATACTTCATGCGTCGCGCGCCTGGGTGCTGCAGTATGTCTCCGCCATCATGGTACGCATAGTTGGAGCGAAGGGGCCAGAACTGCTGAATGCCGCGGGAAGGGCAATTAGCGGCGTGGCAATCGGCGTCATTGGAACGGCTCTGCTCGAGGCGGTGTTGGCCTGGATCGGCTTCGCAATCGCCGGCGTTCCGGGAGCCATCGCCTTGGCCGCAGCGACGTTTTTCCTGGCCGTTATCCAGATTGGACCGCTTCTGGTTTGGCTGCCGGTGGCGATCTGGCTGGGTGCCGAGGGGCAGACCGGTTGGGCGATCTTCACCGCTGCATGGGGGATCATTCTACTCATGGGAGCTGACAATATCGTGAAGCCCATGCTGATTGCGCGCAGCGGCCAGTTGCCGATGCTCGTGCTTTTCATGGGAGTGATCGGGGGGCTGGCAGCCTGGGGCTTTACCGGCATGTTCATCGGTGCGACGACGCTGGCCGTGCTCTGGACCGTGTTGCAGACTTGGCTCGGCACCAACGAGGAGCAGCCGGCAGCGGTCACCTGAGCGTGTGCTTCAGCTTGATGCTGCTGTTTGGGTCGCTGGTGCCCGCAAAACCGCTGGGCCGTCCGGAGGCGGTCTGGCGGGTAGGGACGGCTCACCTTCAAATGGAACCTTTGGAGAGGCCAGGCGCGTCATTTGGCACGACTTTCTCGTGTTGCCGATTGCGGCCAGAAGATTGCCGCCATCAGCACCGTGTAGATCAACGCCGCGCCGACGTAGACAATGCGGGTCGCGAAGGATTCAGCGGCGCCGCCAGGCACCGGCGACACTCCGAGCCCGAACAGGATCAGGAACGTCGTGAGAGCGCCGGCGTACATCTTGGCATCTTTCAACCGGCCCGCAGCGCGCCCGCCCAGGATCAGCGTCACCACGAGTACGATGAGAAAGATCGAGAACAGGCTTGGGCGCAGAGTGAGGATGGTGTAGGCGATGGATGCCAGTATCCCTCCTGACAGATTGATGATCACAAGCCCGAGTGCCATTCGGCTGCTCGCAGCGGCATCGAACTGGCCGAGCAGCGAGGCGACGGTGATGGGTATGACGAGCGCTGCGGACAGTTGATCGTTGACCAGGCAGACCGCGACCGCCCCCAGCAGTATCGCCGTGTTCGCCAGAGCTCGCAGATAGGAAGGAGGTCTGACTGTTGCCGAAGAAGCCGCCGCGATGCGCGTCGTATGGGGCTCCGGGATCACCGCATGGGCAAGCCACATCAGAAGCGTGCCGCCGAGGATGCCGGTCACAAGGATCGACAGGATTGAATTCGCAAGGTCCTTGTTCAGGATTCCGATCAATGGAACCATAATTGCGACGACCTGCACTAGAAAGATCGCGGGCCCCCCTGTGCCCGCCGCCTGGGCCGCGAAACAGAAGAAGTAGATCAGCGCCAGCAGGATCAGGAACGTCGAAGGGCGATCGCCGAACAGATTCGTCAAGACCATCATGCCGATCCCCGTGAACAGGATCAGCAACGCGGCGCCCAATGTCTTGCCTAGCGGCATCGGACCGGAGCTACCCAACAGGAACTGCGCGGCAAAAATAGGCACGAGGAACGGCACGATGGCACCGAGCGACACAGCGGAAGTAAACCCCAAGGAGACCGCAAACGCCACCCGCAGTCCCTTTCGACGCTGCTCGGCAGACGGATCGTCGCGGTCATCCCACATAGGTCAGCACCGATATGATGCGGATCCGCAGCCAGCCCCAGGCATTGGTGACCGGATGATCGCCGGTGTAGATGACGACGGTCGCCTGCGAGCCATATCGCACGCCCTTTGGCCGTTCTGCATCCATGACCAGGCGAACCGGAAAGCGCTGCGCCTCCTGGACCCAGCCGGTGTCGGTCCGGATCGTCGGCAGACCGGTGTTCGGGTCAGTTCCGCCGCCGCCCTGCTGAGAAACGCCGAGGCCGATGCTTTCGACCTTGGCAGGAAAGAGCCGTCCGGGGAGCGCATCGAAGAGCAGCTCGGCCCGATTGCCGGCGGCGACATTCTCCAGGCTGTTCTCCTTGCAGGCGGGGGCCATCCAGATCGTCCCGCCCTCGATTGTGGTCATGGCCGGCTGGCCGACGCTGACGACCTTGCCGATGGAAAGCTGCAGGTTGGTGACGACGCCGGCCGATGGCGCGTGAATGGTCGTTCGGACCAAGTCCAGCTGGGCAGCCTCCAGCGCCGCAAGCGCTTCCCGGAGCTGTGGGTTGTCGTTGCCTGCCGGGCCGAGCTCTTCCTTGGCCTTGGCGAGATCGGCCCCCGCACCGGTCACCGCGGCCTCCGCCTGCTCGTAAGCGGATTTTGCCGTGTCATATCTTGCCTTGGAAAACACGCCCCGCTTGACCAGTTCAGTAGCCCGCGCGTACTGGTCACGCAGGTTGTCCCGATCCACCTCCATTTCCACCAGCTTGGCCTGGGCGACGTCCACCGTCGCAGTGGAAGCGCCGATGGTCTGACCCACAAGCGCCAGATTGGCCTCCGCTTGGGCGACAGCGATCTGATAGGTGCTGGGATCGATGCGGAAAAGCACCTGATGGGCTTCGACCAGCGAGTTGTCGTCGACATTGACCTCTATTACACGGCCCGTCACCTCAGGCGCGATCCCCACGACATAAGCCTGAACCTGCGCCTGCGACGTGGAGGGTGTACGCCGCTCCATGAAGACGGACAGCACAAACAGGACGAGCGCTAGGAGCACTATGATGAGCGCCGTTCGGCGCAACGGATTGCGGCCGGCGACGACAGCTGCTGGCTGGGTTGAATCCACGGCTCTTTCCCCCGAAAGACGCTATTCATCGAGTCCAGGGCCTGCAGTGGCATACCGGAATCCGACTTGACCAAGCCCTCTCTTTCACCTTACCTTCAGATATTTCGTCCGAATAGACGCTTCTGGTTCCTCTGCTTT